>NZ_JBSSAC010000007.1:0-90543 GCF_054058315.1 Thermostichus sp. MS-CIW-40 | reverse complement strand
CAGGACTTGGGTCATGGTTCTATCATAACTTCCGCATTCCTCCCGACACTGACCCTACGGGTACAGTGCGGGGCTCCTGCGATTTCTAGCTGAAGTCGAGGGATTCTTACGTAGCCCAGAAACGGGCTCGCAACGGCGTTGTCAAAGGGAGAAAAACGGGCCATGATGCGCATTTCCATCCAGCCGGAGAGTGGGATCCCTGGCTCCGTACAGCTTTTTAATTTGCTCTGCTTTGCCATCGCCTGCGGGCAATTTCCTCCCGGCTACCGCCTGCCCAGCACCCGTCAATTGGCTATGCAAACAGGCCTGCACCGCAATACCATCCACAAGGTTTACCACCAACTCGAGGCTATGGGCCTGGTGGAAACCCGCGCTGGATCTGGCATTTACGTGAGCCGCTCCGCCCGCCAGGTGGTTAACTACTCTCGCGGCCTGGGGGAAAACCTGGATCGATCCCGACAGGTCCTGGAGCAGGTGCGCCAGGGCATCGACCAGCTGCTGCAGCAGGGGTTTTCTTTGGAGCAGGTGCGGGATCTGCTGCTAGCGGAGATCGATTGGCGATTGCGCTGCAGTGCCCAAGTGCTGGTGTGTGTGCCCAACCGGGATTTGGGTACAGGACAACTGATGGCCCAGCAAATCCAGCAGACTTTGGGCATCCGGGTCCAGTTGGTGCCCCTGGAGGAGCTGGCCACCGTTCTGGATCAGATCCATTCCGGCACTGTGGTGACGCTGCACTATTTTCTCAGCGCCGTCGAAGCCATTGCCCAGCCGCGAGGGGCCCGTGTTCTGACGGTGGAGGTGTCCGACTACGCCCGCGAAATTGCCCTGATCCGCCAGTTGCCTTCCTACGCCTGTCTGGGGCTGGTGAGCATCAGCACTGCCCTGCTGGAGGTTGCCGAGGTGATTGTCTACAGTCTGCGGGGAGACCTGCTGGTGCTGACGGCAGTGATCTCGGATACGGAACGGGTGGGATCCCTAATCCGCCGCGCCCATACGCTGATTTGCGATGAGGCCAGCTACCCCACCCTGCGGGTCTTGGTGCGCCAAGCCCGAGCCGATCTAATCCGCACACCCAACCTAGTCTGCGCCACCCCCCACATCGGAGAAGCAGCCATGGCCGAGCTGCGACGGGAACTGGGTGGGATCCCTGGAGCCGGAGGGGATAGAGAGGCGGGCGGCAGCGGTTTGCAGAGTAAAGAAACGCATTAAGCCTTGTTGCAGGTGAGCCATTTTGCGGATGACAGGCTGCCCGATATCGTGTTTAAGTGGAAATACGGTAAAAGCTCTCTCATTTTGATTCATCGCTGATCAGTCTTTACACGTATGGTGATCCTCGACTACGCCTCCGCCGATCATGACCATGTGGCGGTTACACGGGAAGGTTTCTGGGAGGCCATCCGCTTCCAAGACCATTTTTACGTCTTCAACCGGGGCTTTTCTCAGCTGCAAGAGGCCATCGCCAGTTGCCGCTACGACATGGATCACGGATCCCTGATCAGCCTGGTGGTGGTGCGCCCTCAGGGCTATGAAGTGTGGTCGCAGGTGGGATCCGACATTCCCGTCTTGCCGAAGCAACTGTTGAGCCCGACAGCCAGGGACTCCCTCCTACCGGCGCGTTCGGTTCCATCTTTGCCCAAACGTCCTTTCTGGTCTTTTTGGGGTTGGGGATCCAAGGCTTATGTGGTGGATGGCGAGCCGGCTGCACCCCAGTCTTTGTTCCACCATAGCCCTCGGCCCTACAACGCGCTACAGGCTTGAGCCGGAATCGGTTGCGCCAGCGTCGTGCAGCAACAGTTTCAGGGAACAGGACGGCTCCACGTGCAAATTGAGATCCGGCTCTTCCACCAGCAGGGGCACGCGCTCGGCCACTTCCAGGCCAAATCCTTTCAAGCCGCTGATGTGGCGAGAGGTGTTGCTGATCAGGCGCATTTTGCGCACCCCTACATCCCGTAGGATCTGGGCGCCGATGCCGTAATCGCGCAAGTCCATGACCACCGGTGGCGCAGTTTCAGAAAGGCCCAGATCTTGCAGGGCGTAGGACTTGATTTGCTCGATGAGACTCAGCTCCTGCTCTTGCCGGCGCAGGTACACCAGTACCCCCTTGCCTTGGTGGTCGATCATCTTCAGGGCCGCTGTCAATTGGCGGCGACAATCGCAGCGCAGGGATCCCAGCGCATCCCCTAGGGGACACTCCACATGGACGCGCACCAGGACGGGCTCAGCGGCAAATTGGGTCGGATCCCCTTTCACCAGGGCCAGGTGCTCGACTTGGTTGAGGCTATCGCGGTAGCCGTAAACCCGAAACTGGCCAAACTCCGTTGGCAGGGTGGCGGCAGCCTCTCGGTGAACCAGTTGTTCGGTGCGCAAGCGGTACTCGATGAGGTGGGCGATGGTGATGATCTTCAAATCGTGCTGACGGGCATATTCGATCAACTGGGGCAGGCGGGCCATGGAGCCATCCGGGTTTTGGATCTCGCAAATCACCCCTGCCGGATACAGCCCGGCCAACATCGCCAGATCCACCGCTGCTTCCGTATGGCCAGCCCGTTTGAGTACTCCGCCCTCCCGTGCCCGCAGCGGAAAGACATGCCCAGGCCGGCGCAGATCTTCCGGTCGCGTGTGCGGGTGAATGGCCGCCTGAATGGTGCGAGAGCGATCGGCAGCGGAAATGCCGGTGGAAACTCCAGCCTCTGGCCCAGCATCAATGCTGACGGTGAAGGCAGTTTGGTTGCTGTCGGTGTTCTGCCCCACCATCAGGGGGATCTTCAGCTCATCGAGGCGGGATCCCTGCATGGCCAGGCAGATAAGGCCCCGCCCGTAGGTGGCCATGAAGTTGATAGCTTGGGGCGTGGCAAACTGGGCAGCACAGACCAGATCCCCTTCGTTTTCTCGGTTTTCGTCGTCGACCACGATGATCATCCGACCACACTTGAGGTCTTCGAGGGCTTCGGGGATGGAGTGGAAGATCGTTTCTGTCTCGGCCTGCGGGATGGCGCTCATGGAAAAGGGGACGCAAAAAGGGAAAACCTGGCACAGCCGGCTCTGGGCACCGGATCTGCCGGATCTATGCTAGAGCAAACCGGGCGACAGGTAGGGATCCCAAGGCAGAGTCAGTACTTGGGAATCGAGGGATCGTAAGCCTCCGCCCAGGCGAGGATCCCCCCGCGCAGGTTTTTTCCTTGGATCCCGGCAGCTTGCAGGATCTTCAGAGCTTTGGCCGAGCGCGCCCCACTCTTGCAGTGGACGATCAGCTCTGAGCCGTTAAGGAGGCGACGCACCTGCTCCACCCCGTCGCCGTTTTCAATTTGGGGCAAGGGGATCAGGTGAGCACCAGGGATCCGGCCTATCTCCCACTCATTTGGGTTGCGCACATCGACCAACACAAAGTCTTGGTGAGCATCCATCCGCGCTTTCAGCTCGGCCACAGTGATCTCGGGGATCTCTGTCTGGCCAGCTTGTTCTGTGGCTTGGGCTGGCGGGATCCCGCAGAACTGTTCGTAGTCGATCAGCTCAGTGATGGGCGGAGTAGCCGGGTTTTTGCGCAGCTTCAGCTCCCGGAAGCTCATGTTCAGGGCATCGTAAAGCAGCAGCCGCCCACTTAGGGTTGCGCCCACGCCCAGCAGGATCTTCACGGTTTCGGTAGCTTGAATAACACCGATGATGCCGGGGAGGATCCCCAACACTCCCCCTTCGGCGCAGGAGGGCACTAGTCCTGGTGGGGGCGGCTCGGGGTAGAGATCCCGGTAGTTGGGCCCATCTTCGTAGTTGAAGACCGTCGCTTGTCCCTCGAAGCGGAAGATCGAGCCGTAGACATTGGGCTTGCCCGTCAACACACAGGCATCGTTCACCAGGTAACGGGTGGGGAAGTTATCGGTGCCATCCACAATCACGTCATAGTTGGCAAACAGCTCCAGTGCGTTGTGGGCCTTCAGGGCGGTGTTGTAAACATCCACTTGACAGTGGGGGTTGATCTCCAGGATGCGGTTCTTGGCCGATTCCACCTTCGGCTTGCCCACCCAAGAGGTGCCGTGGATCACCTGCCGCTGCAGGTTGGACACATCCACCACATCAAAATCGACGATGCCGATCCGCCCCACGCCGGCTGCCGCCAAGTACAGCAACAGGGGCGAGCCAAGGCCGCCGGTGCCAATGCACAGCACCTTTCCGGCTTTCAGCCGCTTCTGTCCTTCTAGGCCCACCTCGGGCAGGATCAAATGCCGAGAAAACCGCTCCATCTCTTCGCGGGAGAGGCTGACTTGGCTGGTATCCAGGTTCAACATGCTCACAACCCTCCAGCAATAGCGGGAACGATGCTGATGACGGCTTGTTCTCCCACGGGGGTGTTGTTGCCTTGGGGCAACGTGCGCACATCCTCGTCGTTGAGGTAGACATTGACAAAATTGCGCAGCTTCCCATCCTCGGTGTAGAGGTGGCGCTTCAGCTCGCCATAGCGGGCGATGAGGTTGCCCATCACTTCGCCAACATTGCTGCCCTCGATCTCGACAGCTTCCAGGTTGTCGGTGTAGGGGCGCAGGGGAGAGGGGATCAGAACTTTGGTTGCCATGGGAGTTCGGGGAGAGATCTTGGGTATCTACTGGAGACTTTTGAGGATCCAGAGGATCTGGGCTGACCTATCCATTTGTCGATCTTGTTGGGGCTGTCTACTGACTTTGAGGATTCAGCTATGTTACAGACAAGGTTCAGCACTAGACTACCGCTTTTTCCGGTGGCGCCCATCCCAGCTTTCAAGGATCCCAACTGAACTTAGCCGTGAATTTCAGCCTCAAACAGCGGCAAAGCCCAAACGACTCTAGCTTGCCAAAGCCGGGAGCGGGGGGATGCAAATGTCTTCCAGCATCTGCATCGGCTCCCGTTGGGGCTGCTCTTGCTCATCCAAAACCCAGCTCACCACCTCTTCTGCCTTGCCCTCGCGCACACTGACGATCACACAGGAAAAGCCCCAAGGAAAAGCATGCTGCCGATCAAACTCGGAGGGAATGGCCGCATGGTTGGGATGGGAATGATAGGTGCCCAGGATCCCCAGCCCTTTGCGCACCGCATGGTCGTTGGCCCGCTTGAAATCCGCCGGATCGATCAAAAAGCGGCGGCGGCTGGATTCTCCGTCTGCCAGAGGGTTTTCCGCTTGATCCCAGGTGTTGGTCACCGACCAAAGCTCGTGGATGATCTTGTCGGATCCCCGGATTTCCCCAATTAAAATGCCGCAGCTCTCGTGGGGAAAGGCTTGTTCGCCGTGCTGGCGGATGCTGTGAAGGTGGTCTGCCGAGAGGTAGAGGGCCATGAATCTCGCCTTTGCCGATGGAGTTACCGTTCTTTTATTCTGGCACAAGTTGGCCGGGGATCCCTCAACTTAGCTACAGCGGATGCCATTGGGGCGCAACGGGCAGGCCGTTCCGCAGAGGCCGCCGCTGCTGAAAATGTTCGGCCACCAGTGTGGCGCGGTCAGACCCGTCCATCGAGTGAACCCAGAGGTGGCTCTGGCTTTGGAGGGGTGACGGGGGCATAGTGGGGGCAACCCTGGCACGGCCCTTGGGGATGGACGGCACAGCGCAACCAAGCCGAGTGGGCACTGAAAACACAAGAGGGATCCCCCAGGGGTGGGCCAAATTCGCCGGCCCGTTGACGGCGCAGCAGCACCACTTGCCGTCGCCAATCTTGCAAAAATCGGCTGTAGGCGCGTTCCCGCCAGCGACGCTTGGCCGCATGTTCTAGGACACGGACGGTAAGGTTATCCAACATGGAACGATCACCCAAGGAAGAGGCCAACAGGCTGGGAGTTGCGTTGGATGGCTGAGAACCTCAGGATGGCACACACTGGCGAGAAGAACCCAAGAATTGCAAACTCTCCTTGAGTTCAGTTTAAGTTTGTGGAGTTTCTTCCGATGGCTCTGGCTGCTGGTGGCGGGCCTGGGCCCGTTGCAGGGCTTCTCGCACCACAGCAAAGCCCGTTCCCCCGGCGCTGAGCCGCGCGGCCACCACCTGGCGGGGATCGATGGCTGTCAAAATGTCCGCCTCAAAGGCCGGGTGGAAGGTTTTCCAGCGCTCCAAGGGCAGATCCCGCAGCAGGATCCCCTCTGCCAAACAAATGCGCACAATCTGCCCCACCAAATCATGGGCTGTGCGAAAGGGGATCCCTTTGCGCACCAGGTAGTCGGCCACATCGGTGGCGTTGGAGAAATCTTCCTGCACAGCAGCGGCCATGCGCTCAGGTTGAAATTGGATCCCTTCCCGCAGCAGAAGGGTCATCGCCTCTAGGCAGGCTTTCAGGGTATCGACCGTGTCGAATAGTCCCTCTTTGTCTTCTTGGAGATCTTTGTTGTAGGCCAGCGGCAGCCCCTTCAAGGTGACCAACAAAGCCTGGAGATGGCCAAACACCCGCCCCGCCTTGCCGCGCACCAACTCCGGCACATCGGGATTTTTCTTCTGGGGCATGAGGCTGGAGCCGGTGGCACAGGCATCGGTGAGGGTGACAAAGCCGAACTCCTGGGAAGCCCAGAGGATCATCTCTTCCGAGAGGCGGCTGAGATGCACCAAAATCAAGCTGGCGGCAGCGTGGAACTCCACCAGGTAGTCCCGGTCGCTGACGGCATCCAAGCTGTTGGCGCTGATCCGCTCAAATCCCAGCAGATGGGCGGTGAGCTGCCGATCGATGGGCAGGGAAGTGCCGGCCAAAGCTCCGGATCCGAGGGGGCAGACATTCACCTCTTCCCGCACCCGCCCCAGCCGTTGCCAGTCTCGCCAGAACATTTCTTCATAGGCCAAGAGGTGGTGGGCTAAGCTAATCGGCTGAGCCCGTTGCAGATGGGTGTAGCCGGGCAGGATTGTCTCCAGATGCCGCTCAGCCAAGTCCAACAAAACTCCGCGCAGCTCCCAGAGGGCTTGACGAAGGTGATCGATCTGATCTCGCAGATAGAGGCGCAGATCGGTGGCCACTTGGTCGTTGCGGGAGCGCCCGGTATGCAGTTTTTTTCCCACTTCCCCCACCAAAGCCACCAAACGACGCTCGACGGCATAGTGGACATCCTCTGCCTCTGGATCGGGCCGGAAGGTGCCGGCAGCCGCTTCCTGTTGGATCTGCTCCAATCCCCACCGGATCTGGTCGGCCTCTTGCTGGGTCAGGATGCCACAAGCGGCCAACATCTGCACATGAGCCAGGGATCCGGCCACATCGTAGGGCAGCAGGCGGATGTCGAAGCCGATGCTGGCGTTGAAGCGGGCGATGGCAGGATGCAGGGATCCCTCAAAGCGCTGGCTCCAGGGGCGAGGGGTGGAAGTTACCGTCGGCTCAGACATCGGCTGGGAACCGGAAGAATGGGGAGAAGGATTGACCACCGTAGGAAGACCCCACTGCAGTTGTGGAAAAAAAACACAGAAACCGACCGCCGACGGCCAAAACCCCGCCGGCTCAGGCCAACTGGATCCAGCTAGAGCAATGGTGACAAGGCCCTAGTGGGAGCTGGTGATGCTCTTGAGCATGTAGCCCGCCACGATCCCTATCAAAAGCGCCCAAATTTGGCCCGATTCCACAAAGCCATTCCAACCCTTGCGGATATCGCCCAGCACATCCTGTCGGAACACCTGCCCGACAATCATTTCCGTCTGGAAAGCCGCGGGGGCCGGCAAGTAAACCGAGGCGGTTTCAGACCCAGAAGGAGAGAAGTTCATAGTTGTACCTCAGGTGTAGATAACACAGTGCAGCCAACCTGGTAGCTCCACCAGCTAGAGCGTACCGCTCTGAAAGACCTACGAAACGCCAACAAACACTTCCACTCGCACCGGCGGCGCGGAGTGCTCAGCGTCTGCCGCGCTTCTGCTTTCTTCCTGCCTTAACGAACTATGGCTGGCAGCAGAGATCACCCCCACTGCCCCGCCAGAGGGATCTCCACAGGCGTGACTTCCCCGCAAGCTGCAGGTAGCCGCTCCTTGCTCTCTGAGAGAGCCACACAGACTAAAGCTGGAGCAGGCTTTAGCCCATGCAGAACGCATGCCAGAACTAACCAACTAGCCTAGTAGTCCGGCAAAACCACGTCAACCAACCCACCGTTGCTGCCCAGCCCAGTAGCGTTGAGTAGCTTGCTTGAGCTATTGTGAGCGTTGCGGCCTGCTGTCATTAACCCTGAGTTTGAACTTTTTTAGCTAGGCTGGCTCGGAGTCGGGCAGCACCTTCAACACCACCAGCGTTGTGTCGTCCACGGGCTCAGGCCGCAGGGAAATTTCATCCTGCAACAGGAGCTCTGGATCCTCGGGCAGCCATAGGGGAAGAGGATGGGATCCCCGGCGGCCTCGGAAGGCATCCATCTGCTCAAACAAGCTCTCCAAAATGTCTTCGGGGGAGTCGTAGCGACGGGCAGCGTACTGGATGGCGTCCATCAGCCCAGAGGTTTCCAAGCGCTCGCCGCGGGTGTTGGCTGTCCCCGTGTAGCCATCGGTGTAGTACACCACCACATCCCCGGGTTGCAGTTGCACGCAGCTTTCCGAGTAGTGGCTGTTTTCTTCCAAGCCGATCAGCGCCCCCTCTGTGTCCAGGGGTTGAATTTCTCGGGTGCGGGCCTGCCACCACAGGGTGGGGTTGTGGGCCGCGTTGCTGAAGCAGAGGCGATGGGAGCGGGGATCGTACTCCGAATAAAACAGGCTGATGAAGCGATTGGAGTTTTCCAGGTCACTGTACATGGCCCGGTTCAGATGTTGCAGAACACGGGCCGGCGAATGGCGGTTGAGGGCCTCCGCCCGCACCATGGCGCGGGTCATGGTCATCAACAGGCCGGCGGGCACCCCTTTGCCCATCACATCCCCAATGACGATGGCCAAGCGAAAGCCTGCCGTTTCTTCAGATGAGTCGGATGTTTCCAGGCGTTCGCCGGGAATCTTGATGAAGTCATAGTAGTCGCCCCCCACTTTGCTGGCCACCCGGCAACGGGCTGCCAAGCGAATCCCCTTGACTTGAGGGCACTCCCGAGGTAGCAGTTGGGTCTGGATGTAAGAGCCAATCTCCATTTCTTTTTCCAGGGCCATCTTGCGGCGCAAGGCTGCCGTCAAGCGGTCATTTTCGATGGCCACCCCTGCCTGATCGGCGACCAAGCGCAACAGTTGTTGGCGACGTTCATCCCAGTGGTAGCCAGGCTGACGGCTGAAGACGTACAAGCGACCCTGGACAGAGTTGCGAATCAGCAGCGGCGTGCCGAAAAGGCGTACATCCGGCCCCAAGCTCTGGCGGAACCGTTCGTCCAAGAGGTGTTCAAGGGCAGGGATCTTAACAGACAGGGATCCCTCCGTTTTGAGAATGGGCTCTTGAGCCGAGAGAGTTTGGGCGATCTGCTCCATCTCAGCCCGAATCTGCTCGCGGTGATTGAGATCAGAGCAGTGCAGTTGATCCAACTGGATGGTGCCGTTGGGATTGAACAAAACCAGGGCTCCGCCTTCGGCATCGGTCAGTTGGCTGGCCACAAAAGCCGTCAGCTCCAGGATCTGGTTCAAGTTGTTAAAAGAGCGCAGAGCAAAAGCCAGCCACGCCAGCAGATACTGCATCCGATGGTGTTCTCTCTCCAGTTCTGCCACCCGATCCGGCATTGCAGGGGCAGGCACAATGGCCGGCTTGACCTCCGGCAGCTCTCTATCATCGGACGCAACGGCACCTGAAGAGGTGGGATCCTCATCCTGGCCGGTCTGAGCTGAGCGCAAGTCCCCCGAATTGTCCGTGGGCGACAGCGACGGAGCATTGGGGGGGAGGGGATTTTTGCCCGAATCCTGGGCCAGCAAGGACTCTGACCACAAAGAATCTGACAGCCCGGCAGGGGGCTGCCCTAAAACGGCCTTTTGGGGGCTGTGATCATCCATCGGGAAGACTGGCGTTAATCCCTTGGAAACGTAACGAAACAGCTTAGCAAAAATATCACAAGCTTCATCACACTCATCCCTCACACCCAGCGATGCTGACGGGATCCCTGGCACAGCTCTCGGTAGAGCTGTTCCACCTGGCTGAGGTTGTGGCTGAGGGTATAGCGCTCCAGCACCCGCTGGCGGGCCTTCATCCCCAGCAGTTGGGTAAACTCCCGTTGATCCCGCAGCAAAGGCAGCAGCGTTTGCAGCTCTGCTGTCACCCGTGTCGGATCCAGCGGGATCCCAGCTCCATCGGCCAAAACCTCTCCATCAGCGCCGACATCGGTGGCTACCGCTGCCACCCCACAGGCCATCGCCTCCAGCAGCGACAAAGAGAGCCCCTCGATCAAGGAGGGCAAAACAAACACATCAGCCCCTCGCAAGATCTCGATGCGCTGCTGCTCGTCGGCAATATAGCCCAGCCAGTGGATCCCATGTTGAAGGGTGTAGAAGGGCTTGAGGGTGTTGAGCAGCGGCCCATCCCCCACGATCAGCAGACCACACTTCTCCCCCATTTGGGCGTGTTTCCAAGCCTTGAGTAGGGCTTCCAGGTTTTTTTCCGGCGAGACCCGCCCTTGATAGACGAAGATCCGCTCCAGTCCCAACCGCTGTTTGAGGGTGGAGGGCCCAGGCGCGTACTTGTCCACATCCACACCATTGGGAATGACCACCACCTGCTGGGGGCTCACCCCCAGTTTGACCAAGATCTCCCGTTGCGTTTCCGAGAAGACAATGGTGCGGTGATAGTTGGCCAAACACGGGGCGTAGAGCTGGTAGGCCAAGTATTGGGTGCGAGAGGCGATGTTGCGCCGCCGCCGGTCGAAGGCCGGGTGGAAGGTGGCCACCAGCGGCTGGTTGAGCTCAGCACAGATCTCCGGCAGCACAAAGTCGATGGGAGAAATGGTCAAGGAGGCATGTACCAGATCCGGCTGCAATTCCTTGAGGGCCTGGGTGAGCAACCGCTTGGCGTTGGGGGCCGGGATCGTGTAAATCTGCGATTTGTACAGACAGGGGAGGGAAACGTCTCGACGATCCAGCTCCGCCCTCCAGCCTTCACCTCCAGGATCCAGGGCGGGCGGTTGGCCCTCGTTGGTGAAGTGAAAAAAGCTCACTTGATGCCCTCGATCCAAAAGGCCGTTGGTCATCTCGCGGCTATAGGTGACGTTGCCACAGAAAGGTGTTTTTTTGCCTATCCAGGCGATGTGCATGGGCGGATCCCCGCGGAGCTGAAACGCTGAGCTGCAAAGGGAGTCTCGATTCTTAAACCTCTACAAGAGTAGCAGAGTTAGCTCCTGCCTTGGCCCGTCCCCTCGGAAGAGGGTATCCAGCCTGGCGCTGCGGCAGGATTTAGGGGGCCTCTCTGCCCAATAGGCTCCAGGTGTACAGCCCCGCCAGCCCCGTCAGAACAGCCAGGGCCACAAACATCCAGGGAAGGCCAAGGCGGGCTTCTGCCAATCCCGTGAACACCAGCGGCAAACTGAGGGCAATGTTGGCGGCGTTGTTCTGGAGCCCAAAGATCTTGCCTCGCAGATGGTCAGGCGTTTCCTCTTGGATCAAGGTTTGCATCGGCACCGCCACCAAAGCCCCCCCACAGCCCAACAGGGCAATCCAGCCCAAGCTGGGCAGCAACCAGTGGGTCGTCCAGGATAGGGCCGCCAGAGCCCCACAGAGCAGCAGGGATCCCAGCCCAATCCAGGCGCGGCGGCTCACCCGTCGGCCCGTATGGCCCACCCAAAAGGCGCCGATCCCCATGCCCAGGCCGGCAGCGGCCAACAACACCCCGAACTGATCTGGCTTCAGCTCTGCCATCACTTCTGCCATGCGCACCGCCAACACTGCCAGCGCCGCAAACAGCGAGTAGAGCACCACCACCTGCACCAAGGCAGCTCGGATCAGGGGCATCTGGCTGACATATTGCAGGCCCAAGCGGAGATCTTCCCAGAGGTGGGGGACTTCCCAACGCCGGGGCTCTAGCTTCTCGTGGGGTTGCAGCAGCAATAGCAGGGATCCCGCCAAGAGGTAGGCTCCCCCCACCAACAGCTCCGGCCCCACTTCCCAGCCCGGCAACCAATGGCGTACCCAACGATCTGCCAGGGTTAACAGCGGCTCCCCCACGGCAAACCCGACGATCAGCGAAGCCATCATCGTGGTGGTGTACAGGGAGTTGGCCGCCAGCAACTCTCCTTTCGGCAGGATCAGCGGCAAAGTCGCCTGCTCGGCAGGAGCAAAAAACTGGGTCAGAACCGAGACGGCAAAGCTCACCAGCAACAGCCCCGCAAACCCCAAGGGGATCCCCGGCCAAAGGTCGCGCCCGGCAGTGAGCCAGAGCAGCGGCGGCAACAGCAGCACTAGGATCCCACGCCCCAGGTTGGAGAGCACCAACACCCCTTTTTTTAGCCAGCGATCCACAAATACCCCTGCCAGGCTGCCCAATAGCATCGCCGGCAGCGTAAAAGCCAGCATGATGGCCGAGACCCAACCGCTGATGGAAGCCCCTTCCGGCTGAAATTCGCGGGCAACCAACCCAATCAGCAGCACCAACAACACCTTGTCCGCCAACTGGGAACACGCCTGCCCCATCCACAGCAGCAGGAAATTGCGTCGGCGCAGCACGGCAAGAAAGTTTCTCAGGCCCGGCTCAGCCAGACCTTGATCTTCCTCTTCCTTTTGCCCTTTTTCGGGATCCTCAGGGGGTGGCTCTGGCAAGGGATCCCCAGGAGAACACTCCGGCGAGCTGAGGGCGGGGCTTGCTGTCGGCTCAGGCAAGAGAGATTCTGACTTCAACCCCCAAGTTGGCGTTGACGCAGGTGGGGGATTCTGGAGAGGGGAACTGGGGTGGCAGATCCCTGCCCCTCCCTCCGGCCAGCCCCATCGTTGCTCCAAAGTCATCATGCTCCCCAGGTGACCTGCCCATTTCCCCGACGTCGGCCCCACAACAGAATGGGATCCCGTCAGCAAACAAAAGTGGAAATGGGGTGCCCCGATCTTATCTTGGCCCGCCTTCCAATCCACCAACCCAAATCTTGGGAATCGGCAGGCCTAGCTTCCTGCGGCAGACAAGGAGCGCAAGGGATCCGGGATCGACTCGCTTGGAGCCACAAAGCTGCCCTTCTCTACAAAGGTTAAGCGCAGGCTCAGCCAACGAATAAAATCCGCGTTGGTGGATACCACTGCCCCCAGGGGCTCCTTCAACTTGTCCCGCAGGGGCTTTAACTCTGGAGCTTCCATGAAGGCCGGCTGGGGCACCCAGAAGAAATCGACAGGGCAATGGCGCTCCTCGCAGTATCGACGACGCTCCTCCAGCACCTCTTCCAGAGGCTCAGAACGTAAGAAAGACAGGCTGGCAACGACAAAATGATAGGTAGTCGGTTCGGCAGCAGACATAAGATTGCTGTGGAACTGTGTTGAGAATAAAGGCTAGAGCCGGGCGTCCACCGCTCCTTGCAGATCCTCTCCCTCAGAGAGAGGCAGATTTGAGCAGATGCGGAGCCGGATCGCGGGAGCTACACAGCGGCTGACAGTCTTCCAACTGCCGGAGAACGGGTAGCCGCGCCATGACTTCCTCAGGGGGCATGGAGTGTTCTGAAGCCTGCTTGAGGGTAGGTAGAGCCTGAGCTGCCCATTCCCGAGCCCAGGGAGCGGACTCAGGAGTTTCCTTCTCCTCCAACAGCTCTTGGCAAAGGGCAGTTGAGCGCTCCAAGTCACCACTGCCCTGATATGCCATGATCAGAGCTACACGAGCCAAAACGCATTCTTCCGGATCTGCCCTAGAGCCATTGCGCTCGCTCAGGCGGCGGGACAAACTCTCTTGTCTTTCTTGGATGGAACAGCAGTAGCAGAAGGACTCGAGAAGGTTGATCGCCTCCAGGTAACGCTCCTGCTTGAGAGCAGTGATACCGGCGCGGAGGGATCCATGGGGGTGGGACATGAGCCTAAGTACAAGAAAAGAGTTCAGACGGACTTGCACCTGCAGGTTATCCAGTCAGTGGCCCGTCTTCTCATCCAAGGTTTCGTGTCTAAAACTACTATACACCCTCTGGACAAGTGACCGCCGATTTACTCTTCCTCTTAAGCTTGTGGAAAGGGCGCTCAACCTTTACGGGCTAGGGTGTAGGTGCTGACATAGTGAGTTTCTCGGCGCAGCACCGCACAGCCTGCCTGCTGCAGGCGCGCCCCCAAATCGTCGTGGATATAGTCGCGGTAGTAGGGTTCGTGGAAGGTTTGCATAAAGGCTTCCATCGTCTCCTTCAGCTCTGGCGAATCCAGCAGTTGCACTGAGTCGCAGATGACCACCACGCCCCCTGGCTTCACCACCCGACTCATCTCGTTGATGACATTTTGTCTGGCCGGGCCAGGCAGCTCATGAAAGAGAAAAACGCTGATGACGGCGTCAAAGGTGGCATCGGCATAGGGCATGGCCTCGGCGTTGGCGCGGATAAGCTGGGGCAGTTCCCCCGGCAGCTCCTGCAACAGTCGGTTGGCCTTGCGCAGATAGGCAGGAGAAAGATCCAGGCCATACAAAGCTGCTTTGGGCAGGGATCCCCGCAGTAGGCGCAGCATCCGCCCCGTGCCACAAGCTACATCGAGGATGTGGGGGCTGACCAAGGTGGGATCCAACGCATCTTTGAGCAGGCGAATCACCCGACGGCGCATTGCATCCGCTGTGCCCCCAAACAGCAGCTCCACCTGCAGGTCATAAAGCTCAGCCGAGCTGTCGCTCAGATAGCCGTTGGTTTGGTAATGAAAATTTTGCAGGTAGTATTTCGGATAGCCCTCGGTGGAAATGTCTTGAGAAAACTCTTGGTAACGCTTGCTGTGAACCCGCCGAGTAATTTGCGGCAAATCCAACCACACCTGTGGGTAATAGCGGGCAAAGTCCAGCCAGGGGTTGTCGAACAGGAGCGCGTGAGGGTAGTACCCTGCCTCAGCATCTTGCCAGTCCGCTTGCAGGAGTTGTTCGTAACGGGCCCGCAACACCTGTAGCGTGTCAGCGCTCACCCGCACCTTGGCCCGCGGCGGCGGGGTCCTCCCGGAGGAGAAGCTTTGCAGATCCCTGAGCACGGAGAGCATCAGATCTGAAGCTTGGGTGGAGAGCGCTTTGTGGGCAAAGCCGAAGATGTTTTTGCCCCACTGAAAAGCGCGGTAGGCAGCTTCTCCGACTGGAGATGGGATCGGCAGCGACAGCTCAGGACTTAGTTGTAGGCTCATAACCCTGCAAGGTGCGAATGAAGAATGAAGGCTTAACGTTTGTTTACACTTAATTATAGCAAGGCGGCCACGCCGGGCCGGCAGCCGCTGGGCGCGGGGAAAACCTGGCGGAATTGGATCCCTGAGCACACCCCATCTGGCCAAGCAGGGGAGTACTCTAGTGGTGTCCTCAAAAGGATGTCCCCGATTGCCCTATGAGCTGGAGGAAGGGGCTGATCAGGTCGATTTGATAATGGGAAGAGGGAGCGCCTCAGCATGACAACCAAGACGGTGTTGGTCATTGACGATAGCATCATGATTCGCAAGATGGTGGCCAGCATCTTGGCCGATCAGTTCCAAGTGGTGGAGGCCAAAGACGGGTTGACAGGGCTGGAAGCGGCCAAAAAACATCACCCCGACCTGATCCTGCTGGATTTTGTCATGCCCAAGATGGATGGCTACGACACCCTCCAAGCCATCCGCCGCGAAGACAGTCTGAAAAATACCCCCGTTATCATGATGTCGGGGATGAAGGAACAAGTGACAGCCCGCATCCCTGAGCCTTTTGTCGACTTCGATTTTATCGAAAAGCCGTTTGAAGCGGAGACTCTTCTGGCTCAAATCCAAAAGGCCCTGCAGGTGACTCCTGCGGCGGCAGCGGAGCCGGGATCCGAAACCAACACCCAACTGATTCTGAACCGGCTCACCGCCATCGAGACGCTGCTTATCCAAGGTACGGAAAACCTGATCCAGCGGGAAGTAGTGACGCGGCTTGCCAACCTCAACCAGCGCCTAGATCGTCAGGAGTCTCACAGCGCTAACCTAGAAGAGCAAATCCGTAAGCTCACCAGCGAAGTGGAACGGCACAGCCAGGGCTTAGCCCTAATCGTCAAAGAGCTGCGGCATATCCGTAAACTATTGGGGGGTCTTGATGGCTGAGCAAAGCTTTGAGCGCGCCTACCGACACCTGGATGCGGTGACGGCCCTGTTCGTGGCGGTGCTGCTCATCTCCAACATCGCCTCGACCAAGATCGTTCTTCTGGGGCCCTTTACCTTCGATGGCGGCACCATTCTTTTCCCCCTCAGCTACATTTTCGGCGACATCCTCACCGAAGTCTATGGCTATGCCCGCTCGCGACGGGTGATCTGGCTGGGATTTCTCTCGGCGGCCCTCATGTCGGTAACGTTCATGATCGTGGGATCCCTGCCGGCCGCCCCCGACTGGCCCTATCAAGAAGCCTACGACCAGATTCTGGGCCTGACGCCCCGCCTTGTGCTGGCCAGCTTAATCGCCTATTGGGGAGGCAGCTTTGCCAACGCCTATGTACTGGCCCGCATGAAGGTGTGGACGCGGGGACGGTGGCTGTGGACACGCACCATCGGCTCTACCCTGGTGGGCCAAGCGGTGGATACTGGACTGTTTGTCACCTTGGCCTTCTGGGGGGTGTTCCCTGGCCTGGGCAGCTTAATACTCTCCAACTATGTGTTCAAGTGTGCCGTTGAGGCGGCGTTCACGCCCCTGACCTATGCCATTACCGGCTGGCTAAAGCAGCAAGAACAAGAAGACTACTTCGATGTGGCAACCGACTTTAACCCCTTCCGCCTCCAGCCTGTGTCTAGATGAATCCATCAGCCGCCTCAACGGATCTGGCCTTGGGAGGGATCCCATTTTGGTATAGTCAAAGCGTTATCCTTTCTATCCTGCTGCCATCCGGTGTTACCGGGAGCTTTTATCCAAGACAAGACTTTTGTGAGGGATCCGCAAGATGATGCTCGTTTTCCAAATTGCTTTGTTGGTGTTGGTGCTTTACAGCTTGCTCTTGGTGGTGGCGGTGCCAGTGCTCTACAGCTCAGCCAGCGACTGGAGCCGGGCCAAGAATGTGATTTTGGTGGGATCCCTGCTCTGGGTGCTGATGGTGATCGGGGTGGGGGTGCTGAGTTTCCTCAAGTGAAGCCGTAGAAGGGCGAGGGCCAATCCACCGAAGGTCACCTTGTGGTCGCAATCAGCGTTGCGTGGGAGCTGCACCGTGGGTGTGGCGGCCCAAAGTTTTTGTCTGGGATCCTGGACGAACTACGCACTTCCGCACCTCGATAAGCCTTAAGCTCTCTCGGTAGAGGGGATCCCATCCCCTACAATGGACGGCGAGGCGTCGGCCTTGCTTGCCATCGGTCAGGCTGTCTACAGGCCGCGCTAGTGAGCTTTGAAGGTGCTGAGGTGTTTCAACCAGCGGAGGTTTGGGTGTTGAGAGCAGTGATGAGAGCAGTGAAATGTTCGCAGGAACTTGGCCTTGCCCGGCGAGGCATGAGGCTGGCCTTGGCGGTTCTGGTGATGGGGAGCCTGGGATCCCTGATGGTGCCCCATTCTGCAGAGGCGCAGTCGGGTTTGGTGATCACCGGCAGTGAAGGGGTACCTGTCCTCAGCTATCGGCTCGATTTTGGAGGGGTTCGCAGTCGTTTGGATCGCTATCGCCTGACCATTCCCCCCCAGAATGTGGCGGTGGCAGAAGTGCAGATCAACGGGGACAGGAATTTCGATGGCCGCATCGATCCGGAAAGTGTCCGCCTGGAGGTAGAAGGCCGGCCTGTAGAGCTGGATCAAGTGTACTGGAACGAGGAGTTTCGCTCTCTAGAGGTGGTGGCCCGTCAACCCATTGCTGCCGGTCAGGAGATCCGTCTGGTGCTCTCCAACGTGCGCAACCCTTCATCTGCCGGTATCTACCGTGTGGAGGCGCGGGTACGGGGTACGGAACCCAACCCCCTCTTCCGGAATGTGGGCAACTGGCTGATTACCATTGAAGACCCAGAGCGGATTGGCTTCTGATCTATTGACCCGATGATCTGACCTACTGTTGATCTTTGCGGCGATCCTATAGGCACAGCCCTTTTGCGGGTCTGGGACAGCGACACCCAAGTTCCCGGCCAGTTGGGGTGGGATCCCTCTGCAAGTGTTTGTTCGCCGTGGTATGGGCTGCTGGAAAAAGCCGGAGTTCTGAGTTTTTCTAAGAATGGGGATTGTGCAAATCCGGCAAGTTTGGGTGGGGGAGTGTTTACCTTGTTGCTTGCTGACACTTGGTATCCCGATTGGTGGCAGGCTCTAATTTTGGGCATGGTGCAAGGGATCACCGAATTTCTGCCCATTAGCAGCACGGCCCATCTGCGGGTGTTTCCGGCTTTGGTGGGGTGGCCGGATGCGGGCGCTTCTTTTACGGCGGTGATCCAGTTGGGCAGTTTGGGGGCGGTGCTGATCTACTTTGCCTCTGACCTGCGCCAGTTGATCCTCGGCTCTTGGAAGGCTTGGCGAGAACGAGATTTCCAGCAGGAGCCTTGGCGGCTGTCGGTCGGGATCCTGGTGGGAACAGTGCCAATTGTGGTTGCCGGCTGGGCCATCAAGGCCATTTGGGGATCCCCGCCCCGCCAGTTGTGGGTGATCGCCACTGCAGCCATTGGCTTGGCTTTGTTGTTGGGCTGGGCAGAGCAAACGGGCAAACGCCAGCGAGACCTTCACAGCTTAGGCATTTGGGATGGGATCTGGGTAGGGCTGGCCCAAGCTTTGTCCCTGATCCCTGGGGTGTCGCGCTCCGGCTCGACGCTGACGGCAGGGCTGTTTCTCCATTTGCAGCGCTCGGCTGCCGCTCGCTACTCCTTCTTGCTGGGGATCCCGGCTTTATTTTTGGCTGGGGTACTGGAGTTTGTCTCGGATTTTGAGGTGGAGGCTTTGCTGCCGCAAGGGTTGGGCACTCTCTCTGCTTTTGTTTTTTCTTATCTCTCTATCGATTGGCTGATTAAGTTTTTGCAGCGCAGCAGCACTTGGCTGTTCATCTTTTATCGGATTGGCTTTGGCTTGTTTATTATCTTGGGTTTAGCGCTGGGGTTCCTAAGACCCTAATCAAGCTCAGTCAACTACAATCCACGGGGATCCCTGAGGTGGTCACTCCTTTCTGGCTGCTTTTCCCACTGAGAAGATTGGCAAAATGGGATCCCTGCCTGAGGAGGTGGAGGCTCAGATTCGGTCTTTATCGGTGGAGCGCTTGGAAGAGCTGGGTCTAGCCTTGCTGGAGTTCCAGTCGTTGATTGACCTCACCACCTGGCTTGATGGATTCAGCCATTAAAGGTTCTCCCCTTCAAAAAAGGGCTCCGTATCATACGCTGACGAATCTAAAGATTGAGCCCGTGTGTTGCAGCGCACTTGCACTTTGTTGAAGCAGATGTTAGTTTCTGCTTGAGCATCAGGCTGCAAATCCAGTCTTGCTCTTGTCGGGTGATGAACGGTAGATCCTCCTGAGAGAGTTCCTTCTAGGGATCCCTGCCCTAATTTTGTGTTGCTTGTAGCTCCAATAGAAGGATTGCCGGATCCCTGTGGGGGTCACTTGTGCCACTTGAACTGCTAGAACCAAGGCGATTATGAACGGCCTCAGGATACTGCTTATGTTGATGCTCTCTTCTGTGTTGGTGTTGCTGTGTGGGTGCAGTGGCGGGGGAGGTTCTTCTCTGGCGAATTTGCCAGGAGTCGTGCAGCCCACTATTGTGGCTTCGGCTTCTCCCACTCCGGGATCCCCAAGTTCTACGGGCAATCCATCCGGATCCCCTGCTGATCCAGCAAATCCGGTCGAAACAGAGGGATCCCCTACGGATAATCCCACAGCTTCTGAGGAGGGATCCCCAGGGGGTAATCCATCCGGATCCCCTGCTGAAGACAGTGGTGGCTCGGGTGGTACACCCCCACCCCCAGGTTCTGCCCCCAGTGCAGAAGAAGAGCCCAATCCTGATCCCACTACTGGATTTGTGCCAGAAAATCCGGGTGAGGATCCCTCTCCAGATATGATCCCGGTCGATGAACTGGATAGATTGTTTCCGAATTTGCCACCGGATCCAGGGGAGGCGGGCAAGCAAACTTTGGAGGGGATTGATGCCGATGGAGATGGCGTGCGTGATGATGTGCAGCGCTGGATTTACCGCCGGTATCCCAATGATGAGCTGAAGCGGAAGGCCATGCTGCGATACGCCAAAGCTTTACAGGCAAGCATCGTGAATGTTGACAGGGATAGTCGAGACCAGGTGCGTGCAAGAGTGCTTGATGGTTTCCGAGCAGAGCGATGTGCAAGATTGGCATTCGGCGGAGTTGATCAATTTGATCTCATTGATGAGGTTGCTGAGGCAGTAAGGGAAGTGCAATTTCAAATGCTTAACACCCAGGAAAGAGTTATTGCAGATTTAACTGTTGATGCCAAGTTCTCTGGACAAGTCGTTGGCGCAGAAGAATGGACATGTACTGACCCAATTCGCTAGATTAGTGAGGATAAATGGATGTTCGGTCGAAATACTGTTCGTCTTGTTGTTTTATTGTGCTGTTGCCTGTCTGTACTGATTCTCAAGTCTTGCTCATTACCGAACAAATCAACTATCTACTCAGTCGTTTCTCCCAACCTAGGTTTCAATACTACTGAATCTATTCTTAAGTCTAGAATCTATTATATTAACGGGTTAGCAACTGCAAAAGATGACGCAGAAGGAAATCTTGATAGGATCATTGCTGCCATTGGAGGAAATGAAGAGAATGTATTGATCCGACTCAAAGACAACATTGGGTTCGAGCAAGACATCGCAAACTATCGGCTTGCTTACAACATGGCTTTGGGAGGAATAACTGCGTCTGGAAATGTAACTCAAGCAGCAGACAACCCAACCTTTCAAATCGTTGCATCCATTGCACTCAAGATTCGGGAAGCACTGCCAGAACTGTCAGACCCTCAAGCGTGGCAATATGCTCGTGTTCTTCTAAAAGCCCCAAATGCAAATGATATTCTAAGGCCACTATTGCAAAGGTTTAATGTCCAAGAAACTCTAATTAATCTTCTTGGTCAAACAATTCGGGATAGAATTGCCGACCAACATCTGGATATGATTCGAAGAAATACTATAGCTTCTCTCTACGACAATTTCATTTGGCCAGCCTTGGATGATGTCAGAGATGGTTATCATGTCTTAACTATCTCTAATTCTCAGGGAACAATATTTGTCGATGCTGCCAAGCGGACAATTGCAAATGCAACCTCTCAGAAGATTGCAGGTTGTTTCTTTGGTGGGGTTCAAGTTGCCCACATGATGGGATCCACAATCTCTAGCCTCAATGACATTCCTCTGTATGTCACCTTTGATGAAGATAGAGTGGTCAATTTGGTTAGAGAGGTTGCTCGAGCCTCTGGTGGAATCTCTGATGCTCAGGGTAATCCAGTCTTAGTCCAGATCTTTACTTGAACCTTTGGACTGGAATGTTAGGCTTGTGCCTCCTCTTGGCCCTGATGCTCTACCTCTTGACGGTCATAGATTTGACAACTTTTACCTCAATCGGAACTTCGAGGCTCGCCGGAAAATATTCCAAATGCTGGGGGATGCAGCAGAAACTCTCAATCCCACAAGCAATCAGTGCTTAGACCTTGAGATTGAGGAAATGGAATTCATTCCTCCTGCAACCTCTACAGGGCAAGCCAACTTGAAACTGAAAGTCCGCTTGCGGGATGCCCGCGGTCGAGTTGTAGAAGATGTCTCCGGCAAACGACCTCCCGTGCAGATCACCTTCCCTAGCATCACCAATGGTGAGCTTGACCCCGCAGAAGGGGAAACGGATGAAAAAGGCGAGTTCACCACCCAAACCACCATCCTCAACCTGGACAGGCCCATCCAGGGAGAACGGGTCTACATGCAAGTTGATGCGCGGGCCGAATACCAAATTAAGGATGCACAAGGTCGGCCCATCGGGGATCCCCTTGTTGCCACAGACAGCAAACAGTTGAACTACACAGGCGGTTCTGGTTCCGGCTCTAGTGGCTCAGGGGGTTCTGGTGGCTCAGGCGGGGGATATTGTCCTCCGGGGGCCAATTGCGATCCGGATCCCTCCCAGGCGGATCCTGATGCCGGCAAAGCAGATGGGGTAGGGGATCCGCATTTGTACACCCTGGACCGGTTGCGCTACGACTTCCACGGGGTAGGAGAATATATCCTGAGCCAGAGTGTCGTACCCGAACTGGACTTTCAACTGCAAGCGCGCTTCCGCCCCTTCGGCAGCAGCACTGTCGCCAGCATGACTCGTGCCATCGCCACCCAAATGGGATCCCATCGTGTTGCCATCTACACCACCCCTGCCCCGGAACTGAGAATAGATGGCCAACTCACCGACTTACCCCCCGGTGGCTACCTGCTCCTCGCCTTAGCCGAACGCCCGCCCCAAGACCCAGAAGACGAAGACTCTGCATGGGAAACCCCCGACCCCAACTGTACCCCCGGCGGCTGCTACGGCTACGAACTCTTCCGTGGCCATCAGGGTGAGTACATCCTCAACTGGCCAGAAGGAGAAACACTCACCGTTCAACCCTACTTCCCCAACTCTGCAGCCTTTGCTCACCTGAGTTTTACCTTGGAGCTACCCCCCCAATACTTGGGACGAGTACGCGGCCTGTTGGGCAACTACGACTACAACCCCAGCAATGACCTGCAAAGCCGCAGTGGACAGTTGGTCTCTGAGACTGACTTTAGCGGGCTTTACCAAACCTTTGGGGAGAGTTGGCGGGTTAGTCCTGCTGAGTCTTTGTTTGACTATGGCCCCGGAGAGAGCAGCGAGAGCCTCAGTAACCGGTCTTTTCCCAGTGGTTTTGCTGTGATTAGCCCAGCTCAACGGATTGGAGCAGAGCGCATCTGTCGGGATTCTGGGATCCAGTTGCACCCAAGATTTAGTTGGGAAGATTGCATCTTTGATGTTGCCATTATGGGGGGAGAGGCGGTGGCCGGGTATGGGGGCACTTATCGCGCCACTGAGGCGGATGGCTATACCTTCACTCCCTTGGCCAGTGTCGGGCGAGTCAGAGACCTGGTGAAAGCTGGCTCCGATTATTGGGTACTGGAAGAAGTCTGTAATCAATTTTCATTCAATACATGTGGGGATAGGAGGGAGAGAGTGAGTCGTATCACCCCTTTTGGAGGGGTAATTCCAGTGCTGGAGGCAGAACAAAATGAATGGCCAGGTTACTCAGAAGAGTTCAGAAGGATTGGTGCTTTTGAAGATGGGGTGATGCTGCTGAAAGGTATCCAGGTCTTTGATGCAGGGGTTGGAACCCAGAGACTTGGGGTTTTGAACACAGTGAATGCCCAGGGTCAAGTCTCGACGTTTGCGGATAATCTCTCGTTTGGGGCCTTTGGAGGAGGAACTGCAGAATACTTTTCCAATTTGGTGCAGATGGGGAATAGCCTGGTTTTCACCCGGTATAGCTTCCCGGCGATTGTGGCTCGGCAAGGTCGGGATTGGCTGCGTTCCAATACGTTTCAGGAGTTGCTGCAGATGGATGCTACGGGGCAAACCACTCAGGTGATGGATTTGAGTGCTTTTTTCTCGCCTGGGTTTTCGCTTATCTCGGATGACTCCAGAACCAAGCTCGTCAGGCAGGGACAGGAGTATTATTTTCTGGCCAATAACCAAGGGGATCCAAGTATTCTCAAGGCCAATCCCAGTCAGGGGCTAGCGGTGGTGTTGGATGGGCGGGTGATACGAGAACAAAATGGTGGAGATTCTGTACCCATCCGGGATATTGACCTACAAGGAGCCAACTTAGTGGCTTTGTTGGGGCAGAGTCGTCTTTTGGAAGATGCAGAAGGGTCTTGGCGCAGTGGGTTGGCACGGGTGTCCCCTCAGGGATCCCTGAGTCCGATTTTCCGGATCCCGCAGGATTTTAGCTTGCAGCCGGAGAAGATAGTGGTGGAGGATGCGGGCTTTGGTTTGGTGGCCTGTCCAAGGCTTTCGAGTAACCAGCCAGAATTCTATTCCTGTGCCCTTTACCGGGTGACCCCTAGTGGAGGGTAGGAGCAAGCAGGAAGGCTTGGGCTATGACTTAGAGTATTTATTCACCCGCCTGCGACACGGTATGGACAACTTGCTCCTGTTGAAGAGCTTGCAGCACCTGGGGCAAATGCTCCGCCAGCCGTGCCGGATCCACTCCCGTTAGGCCGCGTTCCCGTGCCAGATGGACAGCCGCCTGAGCATGCCACCACACCCCTGCACAGGCGCAACTGAGCAAGGCGGGAGCGTCCAAAGGTTGATCGGCTTGAGCTCTTCTTCGCGCCACTAGGCCCCCGATCAAACCGGTCAAGACATCGCCGCTGCCACCGCGGGCCAAAGCCGGTGTGCTTTCCGGGTTCACCCAGCATTCCCCAGTGGGAGAGGCGATCACCGTCCGCGCCCCCTTCAAAACCACCACTGCTCCACTCTGGGCTGCCGCCCTTTGGGCTGCCTCGATGCGATCCCCAAGCGGGATCCCCGGAAAAAGCCGCCGAAATTCCCCCAGGTGGGGGGTGAGAATGGCTTGGATCCCTTTTTCTCGTAAGCGCTCTACCCCCATCTCAGCGAGAGCATTGAGGCCATCCGCATCGATCACCCAGGGGATCCCGGCCCAATCCCGCAGCAGGAGTTCCAGCAGCGGTAAGCGGGTTTCTCCCAAGCCCGGCCCCACGGCCACCGCCTGAAAGGGTTTCAAGGACTTCGTCCCGCTGTCGCGATCGGCAACCGGCGGCAGAGAAGGGATCCCTTCCCAGGCATGAACCAAAACCTCTGGCAAGGCGCTGTGGATCAGTCCTTTCAACTCCGCCGGCGCCGCCATCGTCACCATGCCCACCCCGCTGGCGCGGGATCCCAGCCCCGCCAACACCGCTGCTCCAGCATAGGCCGCCGAGCCTGCCACCAACAACAGGGATCCCTGGCGGTATTTGTGGGTATCCAAAGGGGGATCCGCGGGAAAGTGCTGCCAAGGCCGCAGCAACAACCGGGGAACCTCCACCTCTGGGTAGGCCCAAGCGGGGATCCCAAAATCAACGCGATGTAACCGTCCTACCCAAGGCAGAGCCGCTTCCTGCCACAGCCCCCGTTTCCAAAGGCCAAGGGTATAGGTATGGCTGGCGCGAATGCAGCAGCCCCAGACTTCCCCGGTTTGGTCGTTGAGGCCAGACGGCAAATCCAGGCTAAGGATGGGGATCCCACTGCCATTGGCCCACCCCACCGCCCCCGCCCAAGGCTCCCCCAAAGGCCGGTTCAGACCGATCCCAAACAGGGCATCAATTAACAAATCGCAATCGGCCAGCTCTTCAAGACTCTCCACAAACTCTGCCCCCAGCGCCTTGAGATAGCGGGCGTGGTCTGCCGTCAGGGGTTTGAGATCCGGCTTGCCCAGCCACACCTTCACCGACTTTTGGGCCAGCCATAGCTCCCGCCCAACCACCAACCCATCGCCACCGTTGTGCCCTGTCCCACAGAGGATCCCAATGCGATGGGCTTGCGGAAAATCCTTCTGCAACTGAGCAACAACGGCCAGCCCCACCTTCTCCATCAGAGCGGCAACGGGCATGCCGGCAGAGAAGATCTGCTCCTCAATGCGCTGCATCTGTGCGGAACTGACCAGGCTGATGGCCGGATCGAACTGGCAACGAGAACCCATATCGCTACGCAACGCTGTTGCAACCGGCGGCATTGCTGGGGGGAGATGGCTCATGGCTAAGTTGCGCTAATCGAGCTTAGCTCTATCACATTCCCGTCGGGATCCCGGACGAACACTGCCGCTCGCCCGGAAGCGCTCGGTTGCACCTCATACCCTTCCTGCCGCAGGCGAGCCTTCACCGCTTCCAAGTCATCTACCCCCAGCGCCACATGGGGATTACGCCCCCACTTTGAGGATCCCGTTCCGCTTCGCTGCCGTGGATCCATCGGCTCCTCGGCCACGATTAAATGAATTTGGGAGGAACCCACTTGATACCAAGCGCCGGGAAAGTCAAACGGCAACCGTTCCACCTTGGGGATCCCAAGCACCGTTCCGTAAAAATGTTCGGCTCTGGCCAGATCGCTTACCCAAAGGGCGGTGTGCAGGTGATGATAGGTTGGCTTTTGGGGGGCAGTCATTGTCTTGTTGGGAAATCTTGACCGTGGGGCTTTGCAAGGCCGACGCGAACATCAATATTTTCTCCGAACGGCAAGCCAAACCCGTAAGCTAAGGTGGAGCTAGCGCACCCGCGACAACCGTATCTTTGTTTTCGCACAGGGGTTGGCCCATGGGATCCCGCACCAAGTTTTTCGGCACGGTCTTGGCCATGTTGGCCGTGAACAGCATCTACATGCAGTTGCAGCAGCTTTCTCTGCAGTTGGAAGAAAGGGATCCCGCCCCCTCTGAGCAGTCTTCTCCAGAGCCTCAAAGCAGCAAGGGCTCCGTCCCGCCAACGCGAACGGAACGGCTGGATCCCTGGCACCGTGTTGCCCAAGTCTTACAGGGTCTGTGGCCCGGCGATGCGAGCTTGAAAGGACTCCGTTCCGCCAACGCGAACGGGATCCTGTCGCGAGAGTCCACGTCCCCCCTGGAGCCTTGAGTGCCAAGCTGAGAGGGGATATGACGCTTTGCAAAGGGGATCAAACCCCGTACCATAGAGGAGCAGGTTTCTTTGACATTCCTGATACCCACCATGGTGCAGCCGTCAGCAACCTCTGGGCAGAAGCCGATTGTGATCGCCCCTTCCATCCTTTCAGCCGATTTCAGCCGGTTGGGGGAGGAAGTACGGGCAGTGGATGAGGCGGGGGCCGACTGGATCCATGTGGATGTGATGGATGGCCGCTTTGTGCCCAATATCACCATCGGCCCGTTGGTGGTGGAAGCGCTGCGCCCGGTGACGGCTAAGCCCCTGGACGTCCACCTGATGATCGTGGAGCCGGAGAACTATGTGGCGGATTTTGCCAAAGCAGGGGCCGATATCATTTCCGTGCACGCAGAGTCCAGCTCCACCATCCACCTGCATCGCACCCTCAGCCAAATCAAGGATCTGGGCAAGCAAGCGGGCGTGGTGCTCAATCCGGCCAGCCCCCTGGAGCTGATCCAATACGTGCTGGAGCTGGTGGATCTGGTGCTGATCATGAGCGTCAACCCCGGCTTTGGCGGCCAGAGCTTTATTCCAGCAGTGGTGCCCAAAATTCGCCAGTTACGGGCCATGTGTGATGAGCGCGGCCTGGATCCCTGGATCGAGGTGGATGGTGGCTTGAAGGGAAGCAACGCTTGGCAGGTGATCGAGGCAGGAGCCAATGCCATTGTGGCCGGTTCGGCAGTGTTCAAGGCCAAAGACTATGCAGAAGCCATTCGCAGCATTCGCAACAGCCGCCGTCCCGAGCTGGTGACAGTTTAAGGTGACAGTTCATTTTGAAGGAAACTGCTCCCTTACTGAAATCCGGCTTGACCCCAGCGCTGCGCTGAGCCAACTCCTCACGTGCCTTTAGCGCAAAGCAGCAGCCCCTTTCTGGGCAGCGTAAGGCCCCGTCCCGCTGTTGACGGCAGTTGTGCCCAGGCAATGGGGAGGCCCATCGACGGAGGGGGGGATGATCGGCTGGGGCAAAGTGGGGCTGAGAAAAGTCTGACAAAAAGGCACGCGGTTGCGCCGAATATCGGCAAGGTAGGGGGGAGGAATGGTGCCCAGATAGGCGCCCAGCACCTGCTGCTCGGGATCCTCTGGCAGTATTTGGTAATGCAACATCAGGCGATTATCGGGAAACCAGGCGCGGATAAGCCTTTGCAGGGCCTTCAAGTTGAAGCCCGGCTCTTCAGGGTTGCGAATCAGGTGCATTCCCGCCAGGCGCCCGCCGACAAAATAGGCTTGCACATAAAACCCACGGGCATAGATGGGGGGCTCCAAGGAGTTCTGAGATGAAGGGGAATCGGGCAGGTAAAGGGCTTCACCCCCAGGACGCAGTTGCCAGCGGCTCCAGCGGGGATCCTCCCGATCGCTAGAAATGGTCTCCCAATTGTTGGCGCGGGCGTAGCTCAAGAAGCGCTCCTCGACCATGCCCAGATAGAGCATTTCCATTTGCAAGGGCAGCCGAGCCCGGGTTTGCAGCAGGGGCAGAGTGCGCACTTCTCCCTGCTTGAGCACCAAGGTTTCCCCCAGCGCCGGGCAAGGTTCCCACGCCAACAAAACTGTCAGGATCCCTGCCCCAACCGCCCGGCCAAGACAGCTAAGACCACGTCTTGCCGAAGCAAGCAGCAGAGGGGTGAGCATCTGTATCTGTAGAGGTAGCCTGAGCTGTGGGCAACTGCCGCCCAACCCAGTAGAAGCAGGGACGTAAGATGAGATCACCGAGAACCCCGAAAAGCCAGAAAAAAGGTGAAGCTAGAGTGCTCTGCACCGCTGACGCGATGGAAGCTCTATTGTAGCCAAAGAGCCAAAGCCTCTTGAAAATTTTAACCTGTTGCCTTGTGTGAATTTTCTTGCAGATCCTGAATGTCTCGAAACTAAGGTACTCCGCGCCGCTGACGCGAACGAAATGAGTGCAACTCTCGAGAACGGCATTCCCGCTGCAGCAGCTTCTGACCGGACAGAATGGCCGGGATTGATCGTCATTGCCGGCCCCACGGCCACCGGGAAATCTCGACAGGCACTGCTTTTGGCCCAACGGCTGGGATCCCCGTTGTTGAATGCGGACTCTCGCCAGGTCTACCGCGAGTTCGACATCGGCACAGCCAAGCCTACCCCTGCTGAGCGGGCTCTCTGGCCCCACGAGCTGATTGACTTTGTGGATCCCCGCCACACCTACACGGTGGCCGAGTTTCAGCAGGCGGCCCAAGCCCGCATCGCCGAGGCCCATCGGCAGGGACAGACGCCCATCCTGGTGGGGGGCACCGGTCTCTACATCCAGTCGGTAACCTCCGGCCTGGGGATCCCTGCGGTACCTCCGCAGCCCCAACTGAGAACACAACTGGAAACTTGGCCCCCTGAGATCCGCTACGCCTGGCTGCAGCAGTTGGATCCCGTTGCCGCCCAGCACATTCATCCCCATGACGCGGTGCGCACGCTGCGGGCTTTGGAGATCGTTTACGCCACTGGGAAGCCGGCTTCCAGCCTAAGGCGGGCTCATCCCCCCCATTACCCCATCTTGATCCTGGGGCTGCGCTGCCCAATGCCCCGTTTGGAACAACGCATTGCCCGGCGCACGGCGGAGATGATGGAGCGGGGGTGGATCGAGGAGGTGAAAACCCTGCGGGAGCGCTACGGGCCAGACTTACCCCTCTTGCAGACCTTGGGCTATGCGGAGATCGGCGCTTACCTGGAGGGGCGGATCCCGGAAGCCGAGCTGCAGCCCCTGATTGTGCGGCGCACCCGCCAATTTGCCAAGCGGCAGATGACCTGGTTCCGGGCCCTGCCAGGGATCCAGTGGCTGGACTGCGAAGCTGAGGATTTGCCGGAGCAGATCTGGAAGCAGGTCAAGGCTTGGATGGCAGCTCCGACCACTGTTGAAACCAGTCCCGCCGCCGCTGAGCATCGGCTTTTCGATCCGTAAGGATCTCCAACACCCGCACCCCTTGGGCAGGTAAGGGATCCAGAGCTTCGGCCAGCTCCTGCCAGCTTTCCACTCGGCGATGGGGAATGTGGTGGGCCTGACAGAGCAGGGCAAAATCCACCGCCTGGGGAGTAGCAAAGTAGGGCTCAAAGGGCGGATCTGGCCCTTGACGGCCCACTTCAGCAATGGGCAGCAGCTCGAAAATCCCACCCCCCTGGTTGTTGATGAGGAGAATGGTCAGGGATCCCTGCAGGTGAGGGCCAAGCCGCAGGCCGCCGCAGTCGTGCAAAAAGGCCAGATCCCCGGTTAGCAACACCGTCGGGCGCTGCCGGTGGGCCACCCCGAAGGCGGTAGAGAGAAGGCCATCGATGCCGTTGGTGCCGCGGTTGAAGTAGGGCCGGATGCGGCGGTCGTTGGGGGGCCAAAACCACTCCACATCCCGCACCGGCGTGCTGTTGGCAATAAACAGCGGAGTCTCTGGGGGCAAGTGGTGGGCCAGCCACCAGGCTATCCTACCCTCAAACCACTCCGGCAGGTCAGCCATAGCCTGGTCTAAGGCGGTCCGGATTTGCGCTTCGGCTGTCAGCCAGCCCTGCAGAAAAGTTGTTTGCTTGGCCGGTGCTTCTGGGATCCCGGCGACCCACTCCTCTACGGCGAAAGGCAAGTGGGTGGTGGGGTTGTGCAGGGGATCCCCATTCTCAGGGCGGGGATCCAACCGCCAAACGCGGGGAGCAACCTTGGCCAGGGTTTGCCGCAGCGCTTTGCTGGTGGGCAGGGATCCCAGTTGGATGACTTGCTGCGGCCAAAGCTGGGGATCATCCCGCTGCAGGATGAGGTCGTAGGTGGTGATGAGATAGGGGTTGAGGGAAGCGTAGTTCCGCAGGGGAGAAAGCCCCTCCGCCAGCACCGGCCAGCCCAAAGCCGTCGCCAAACGGGCCACTGCCTCCACATAGCGCTGGGGATCCAGCGGTTGAGCCGGCCCCGCCAAGATCACCCCCCGCTCACAGCTGCGCCACTCCTGCCAAAAAGAAACCGTCTCCGTCTGAAAAGGGCTCCGCACCGCCTGCAAGGAAGAGCCGGTGCATGGAGGAGCAACCCCACGAAAAAAGGTCTTCTCAAACTCCGGATCTTCCTGCAAATGAATCAAAGGCGCAGTGCTGCCGTCAGCAATGGGAGCCAAGGGATCCCGGAAAGGCACATTTAAATGCACCGGGCCGGGAAAAGGGTAAAGGGTGCGCTCCCAGGCGTGAACCAGGGTCTGGCGCAAGTAGGCCAGGGCTTCTGGATCCGCGCTGGGCAGGGCCAACTCCGCCTGCCAGTTGGGGTAATGGCCGTAGAGCTTCACCTGGTCAATCGCTTGGCCGGCGCGGCAGTGGCGCAGCTCCGGGGGCCGATCCGCTGTCAAAACCAAAAGCGGCCAGCCACTTTCTGCCGCCTCAAGGAGAGCCGGGAAAAAGTGGGCGGCAGCACTGCCGGAAGTACACACCAAGGGAATGGGCCGCCGGGTTTGCTGGGCCAATCCCAGCGCAAAAAAGGCTGCCGACCGCTCATCCAGCACCGGGATCGCCTCGATGTCGGGGTGCTGGGCCAGGGCGTAGGTCAGGGGGGCTGAGCGGGATCCCGGAGACACCACCGCTAAACGGCAACCCAGCCGACTCAAGGTTTCGGCCAATAGGGATCCCCAGAGGGTGTTGAGGTTGCGCCAGTCCAGCCGCCTTGGCAGGACAAAGTTTTCAGCAGTCACATTTCAGCAGTCAGAGTGGAGACAAGGTGTTGAGATCGAATCGGGATCCCGGCGGCAAAAAGTGAATGCGGGCATTGTGCAGCCGAAAATACTCATCCGCTGCCGCCTCCTGAACAGTCGAGTACAGTTGCGTCCCGTCCACAATCGTCACCGTCCCCAAGCCGATCACCTCCATCACATCGTCGGCCTGGATCACCACCGCCGTATTCTCGTCAATGCCGATGCCCAGACATTGGGGGTAGTGGGCCACCGCCGTGACCAGCCGCACCAGGCGATTGCGCTGATGGAAATGTTGATCGATGATGACGCGAGGCAAAAGGCCCAAGCCCGTCTTCACCGTTACAATTGCCGGCGTGGGCGGTTCTCCGCTGTAGCCGCGGGAGATCATCTGCTGCCCCAACGCAGAAGCTCCGGCGCTGGTTCCGGCAATTACCGTCTGCCCCCGCTGCCACTGCTGTCGAATGGCCTCCATCAGCTCGCTGTGGGCCAGCACCTCCGCCAGCCGCTCCTGATCCCCACCCGTAAAGTAGATGCCGGTGGAGAAGCGGATTTTCTCAACGTTATCGGGATCCCTCGCCTCCATCGGGCTGCGGATATCTAGAACTTGGAGGCTGGCCGCCCCCATCTGCTGAAAAATGTTGGCGTAGATCTCCCCCAGCACCGCCGGGATCCCAGAAGCCGCGGGCACGATGGTGATGTGGGCAGACTTTCCCCCCGCTCGGCGGAAGAACTCCCAAAGGATGTGGCGCTCATTTTCCTTGTCCTCTGCTCCCCCGACGGCGATGATGTCGGAACGGGCGGTGATGGGATCCTTCACAGTAGGGCGGCTTAGGGGTTGGGCGTCGTTTGTCGGCGTGGAAGGAACTCCATTCCACTCCAGCTCACGGTGGGCGGCAGAAACATCAGGCAAATGGGGCATGGAGCGCGAGGAAGATTAAAATGGGCACATTTCACTTTCACTATGCTACGGCTTGGGATTCGGTTTGGCGCAGCTCAATTCCAGATTTCACGGAAGAGTCAGGGGTTGGTTAGGGGTCTCAAAAGGGGGAATAATGTTCATAAGAACACCCCTCGTCTCGTCCTTCGGTTCACCCAGCAGGAGCATCCATGGCCAGAAAACCTGACGGATATCTTGTCCACATCATGCTGGAAGGTGGACAAACCATGCAGGTACGGGTCAAAGAAGCCAGAGAATACACCGAGCTGATCAACAACCTCATGGTGGGCGGCGAAGAGTTCATCACCTTGCCCAAGCAAATGGACAATGAGTACATGATCGTGCGTCCTCAACGGGTGTCCGCTGTATCGGTGGAGGCGATCTACGCTTCCAGCGTTGGCATCGACCTATGAAATTGGGGATCCCTTGCCCAAAGAACGGAATAGCTGGGGATCCCAATACAAAACCCCCGCCACCAGAGCAGGGGCTGCCAGAGGGCTAGACCCTGAAGGGCCTAGAATCCATGGCGTTGGTAGGTCACCCTTGTGGAGGCAAGATCACCTTGTCGATCACGTGGATGACACCGTTGGAAGCTTCAATGTCGGCTGTTACCACATTGGCATCGTTGACCTTGACACCATCAGCCAAAGAGATTTCCACAGGGGATCCCTCGACCGTAACCACTTCCCCAGCTTCCAAAGAGGTGGAGAGAACTTTGCCGGGCACCACGTGGTAGGTGAGGATTTGGATCAATCGCTCACGGTTTTCCGGCAAGAGCAACTCCTCCAAAGTGCCTTCCGGCAGAGCTGCAAAAGCCTCATCGGTGGGAGCAAAGACGGTGAAGGGGCCTTCCCCAGAAAGCACTTCCACCAAGTCGGCAGCCTCCAAAGCTTGGATCAGGGTGGTGAAAGAGCCGGCCTCAGCAGCAACATCCACAATGGTTCTACTAGCAGCAGCGGTTTTCACGCTTTCAGAAGTCGCGCCCTGGCTGCTGGCATTGACCATAGGGGCTGCAACCAACGTGGTGGCCGAGGCAACGGCCAAAGAGAGAGTAAAGAGATTGCGAATCATATGCTGTAACCCTTCGTAAAGATTAGGTTTACATTCCTTAAAGACGTAGGGGAGCCTGTTCGAGTTCCTAAAAATCAAAAAAATCTTGGAAAAAGATACTCTCAACGTGCGAAACGTAATCTACGCAAGGATTTTGGGATTATGCTCCACTGCTTTTAGATTTGCAACAACAACTCCGGTACGTTTGCCAGCCAACCACAACGACCTGAAAAGGGATCCTTTCAAGCCGAGAAATCTATTACATTTATTTACATTTTCATTGCAAGAGCCGGCACACTAAGAACCGGCAGCTTTGCTGTGCCGGGCAAAGGGGGTGAAGAGGCATTCAACAACTGCAGCTATTCTTCTTCGGGCTCGAAGTCTTCGTCGTAGTCGTCCCCGATCAAATCGTCGATATCATCGATATCTTCTTCCAAAGCCATCTCAGGGACTTCAATAGGCTGCTCGATCAACCGGCCTTCCTGGCGCAACCAATCGAGAATGGAAAGGCTGCTGGGGGAGGGCACCACCGTTGGCGGCTGATCGCGGGGTTCTTCGCGCAGAGAGGGATTGTGGTAGTACATGCCGTACAGAAGGCAGCTATCGACGAGGAATGAGCCCGGCTTGGGCTAAGCCCCTCTCAACAGAGGGACGCGGGCTTTTCATCAGCCGTTTCTTAGCTTAGCCTATGCCTGCCACTCCTGCAAAAAGCGGTGCAGCACCCGCTCCAGTTCAACAGCCCGCGCTGCCTTGAACAGCAGCCGATCCCCGGCTTGCACCTGATGCAGCAAGACTTCCAGCAGTTCGGATACCTCCTCGCAGCGTTCTGTCTGGGCTGCCGGTTTTTGGTCGAGCAGCGGTTGCATTTCTCCTTCGGGATCCAAGAGCAAGACCCGATCCAGCCCCAGAGGGGCAGCCGCCCGACCCACCTCTGCATAGAGCTGAGGCGCATGCTCTCCCAACTCCCGCATCGGGCCGAGAATGGCCCAGCGCCGTTTCCCCGGGGTTTGAGCCAATAGGTGCAGAGCCGCAATCATCGCTTCCGGCGAGGCATTGTAGGTTTCATCCCAGATTTCCACATCTCCCGCCAGCTTGAGATGGCGGTTGCGCCCCTCCAGATGGGTGGGCAAGGCGATGGGTTCTCGGAGCCGCTCCCAATCCAGCCCCAAGCTGCACAGAGCAGCCAGCACTCCCATCCAGTTGAGGGCATGGTGTCTTCCCGGCAAGGGCACCGGCAGCGTTAGGCCCTCCACAGTTACCGTTTGGGCTTGGGGATCCCATTCTCCCCGTAAGTCCCCCCGATCCAGACCATAGGTAAGGGTTTGTCCCGACCACAGGCTGGCGGCGGTAGACAACAGCAAGGGATCTTCTCCATTCAGCAGAGCCACCCCCTGCCCTAGCTCCTGCAGCAGCTCGCACTTGGCAGCGGCAATGGCCGCGCGGGATCCCAGTCTGCCGATGTGGGCGGTGCCAATATGGGTGATCAAGGCGTGGGTGGGCTGAGCCATCTGAGCCAGGCGGCGAATTTCTCCGGGGCCTCGCATGGCCATTTCCAGAACCACAAACTGATGCTCCGGTTGCATCTGGAGCAGTGTTTGAGCAACCCCGATGTCGTTGTTGTGGTTGGCTTCAGTTTTGAGAACTGTGCCGTAGCGGGATAGGGCAGCCGCCAACATTTCCTTGGTGGTGGTTTTGCCTGCTGAGCCCGTGATGGCCAGTATGGGGGGGGGAAACTGCTCCCGCCAGCCTCTGGCAATGCGCTGGTAGGCAGCTAGGGTATCTGAGACTTGAAAATGGGGCCCAGCCACCGGACGCTGGCTGATGACGGCAACGGCCCCCCTTGCCAAAGCTTGTGGAATAAAGTTGTGTCCATCAAACCGTTCCCCCCGCAGCGCCACAAAGACTGACCCCGGCTGCAATTGGCGGCTGTCGGTGCAAATGGCTTGGACGGGAAGACCCAACAAATGGGGATCCCCCTGCAGGGGAGTTTGCAGCAGGTCGGCCACAGTTCGTAAGGTCAGCATCGGGCAGAAACTCCAATTCGCCTACAGCCTCTTCGTCTATGGTCATTTCAGACCCGATTGAGACATTTCCCAAGCGCTCCCCCTCACCCCCAGCCCCTCTCCCAGGGGGAGAGGGGAGTTGGGGATAGCTGTACAGCTTTTTTCAGCGTTGTTTACCACAGCCAGTGTCAATCAATCTCTTGCGTGGGAAGGCTCCCGCTTGGCTACGGAACTCCCATGAAGTCGAAAAAAGCTGTAAACCCAGTTCCTGGGCAACGCCAATACACGACTGGGTATAGGAAGTTGTCAGCTGGGTTGCAGCGTTTCGATCCCAGTCGGGAGGGCGATGATTGCCTCTTTGGCCATGCCGATGAACAGGCCATGTTCCACAACCCCCACCGTCCCCTTGAGTTGATCGGCGATCTTGGCAGGATCCGCCATGGGGCCGAATTGGCAGTCGAGGATGTAGTGCTGCTCGTCCGTCAAGTAGGGATCCCCGTTGGCATTCCGCCGTAAGGTGGCTGTGCACCCCAGAGCCTCTACCCGCGCCAAGGTGGTTTTCCAGCCAAAGCGCACCACCTCTACCGGCACCGGGAAGCGAATGCCCAACTGCGGGACTTTTTTAGAGGCATCGGCGATGATGATCAGCTCGGCGGCGCTGGCCTCCACCAATTTTTCCCGCAACAGGGCCCCTCCTGCCCCTTTGATCAGGTTCAGGGATCCCACTTCAATCTCGTCGGCCCCATCGATGGCCAGATCCAGGCGCGGCTGCTCTTCTAGGGTAGCCAGCGGGATCCCCAGGGAGCGGGCCTGTTCAGCCGTGCGCTCGGAGGTGGGCACACCGAGGATCTGCAGACCCTCGCTTTGCATCCGCTCTGCTAGGGCGCTGACAGCAAAGGCGGCTGTGGATCCCGTGCCCAGCCCCACCACCATTCCCGACTGCACCTTTTGAACTGCAGCCCGGGCTGCCGCCTGTTTCAGCTCATCTAAAGACTCGGTCCCGCTGCCGCCAAGGGTAGTCATTCCCAGCTCCTCTCCCGTGGATGAAGATCCTACCAAAGTGCTTTGCACCGCTACCGCCCGCTCCAGCTAAAACCCTCCGGCGCTGCCACCACCCGACCGAAGAGATCATAGGGCTCGGCGTGGGTGATCTGCACCGGCACCAGGGATCCCAGGGATCCCTGCCCCTGCACATACACCACTCCATCCACCTCGGGGGCAAAGCGAGGGGAGCGGCCAATCCACTCGCCGGTTCTGGGGTTTTCCTGCTCCAAAAGTACAGGTACCACTCGGCCCACCTGCTCGCGGTTGCGGCGGAAGGCAATGCCTTGCTGCAGTTGCATTAGACGGGCGCGGCGCTCTTGTTTGACAGCCTCTGGAACCTGATGGGGGAGGTGGTAGGCAGGGGTGCCCTCTTCGGGAGAAAAGGTAAACACCCCCACATGGTCAAACTGATGGCGCTGGACAAAGTCTAGTAGATGCTGGAAGTGCTCCTCCGTCTCCCCAGGAAAGCCGACGATAAAGCTGGTGCGCAGCACGGCATTGGGCAACGCCTGGCGCAGCCGCTCGATCACCCGGTCGTTGACCTGCCCTTGCCAGGGGCGATTCATGGCCTTGAGGATCTCAGGATGGCTGTGCTGTAAAGGCAGATCCAGGTAAGGCAGGAAATTGGCGGTCTCTTGAATGGCCTCCACCACAGCGGGGGTAATGCCCGTGGGGTAGGCGTAGAGCATGCGGATCCAGGGAATGGGGATCTGGCCCAGGGCGCGGATAAGCTCAGCCAAGCACGGCTCCCCGTAGAGGTCGATCCCGTAGTGGGTGGTGATCTGGGAAATTAAAATCAGCTCCTGCACCCCCTCTTCGGCCAGTTGTTCTGCTTCCCGTAGGATCGACTCGATGGAGCGAGAGCGTTGGTCGCCCCGCAAGTGGGGGATGATGCAGAAAGAGCAGCGGTAGTTACAGCCCTCGGCTACCCGTAGGTAGGCCACAGGCGCATGGGTGGTGCGATAGCGAGGTACGGTCTCGTCGGCAATGTAATCCAAGCTGGAAGTAACGGCATTGACCCGCTCTCCCCGCTCCGCCCGCTCGATCACCTGGACGATCTGGTGGTAGTCGCCGGTACCCACGATAGCCACCGCCTCCGGGATCTCCTGCAGCAGCTCCTCTTGGAAGTGTTGCGCCAAGCAGCCGGCAATAACGATTTTCTTGCCCTGTACTGCCAACTCCATCAGGGTGCTGACCGACTCCCGCCGCGCTGCTTCAATGAAGCTACAGGTATTGACGATCACATAGTCAGCACTCTCTTCGTCCCCATCCACCCGGTAGCCTGCTTGAGCCAGCAAGCCCAGCATGTGCTCGGTGTCCACCCGGTTTTTCTCGCAGCCCAGGTGTAAAACGGCAACCGACGCCTTTGTACGCTGCACCGCTGTTCGCGTAAGCGGGACGGAGTCCTTAACGGATGGGAAACTGGAGACGGTCGCTTCTAACCCATTCATGGACTGAGCATCAAAAAGGGGGCAGCTTGCCAGAGGCTTATCTATTCTAGTTGAGGGCCGCATCAGCGTTGCGGAGCAATAGAGCCGTAGCCACGGCCAACGCGGTGGCCGCCCAACTGTAGGGATCCCCGCCAGCCGCCGTCGGAAACAGAGGCGCTTGTCCATAGCCCCGCAGGCGCAAAGCCTGATAAACCCTCTGCGAGCGCTCGTAGCTGCGCACCAACAGGGTGCCCACCGAAGCGGCCAGAAAGGGCAGATCTTGTCTTAGAGACGGTCCAGGACGCCACAGGGATCCCCGCGGTCGCCAACCCCTCAGCCGGGCTGCCCGTTGCATCTGCTGCCACTGAGCGGCCACCTCCTGCAAATAGCGCTGGGTGAGCCAGGCCAGTTCCAGCAGGAGGTCTGGGATCCCCAGTTGCCGCAACGCTGCCAACAGTTCCGATGTGGGGGTGGTCTCCAGCAGCAGCATCGTGAGGGCAAATAGGGCCAGCCCTCTCCCCCCAATGCGAAGCGCCATCTGCAGCCCCTCCCAACGCAGAGCCAGGGATCCCCAGCGCCACAGGATGGTTTCCCCCGCCCAGAAGGGTAGGATCCCCATCAACCCTGCCACCAACAGCCCTGGGGCTGCCAGCCGCCTCAGCCCGAGGCTCCAAGGCAATCCCGACAGGCTCCACAGTCCAGCCACCAGCGCCCAGATGAGCGGCAAGAGGGCCAGGCACCTCACCGAGGCGAAAGCCGCCATCAGCGCCATCAGGCCCAGCACCTTGGGCAGAGGTTGCCACCGGTGCAGCCAGGAAAGGGGTTTGGAGGGGTGAGGATGGGATTGTTGACCGCGCCAGCAGCAAGGGATCCCTGAGCCGGCTTCATCTCTTGCCATACTCTCCCAGCAGCGCCGGTTGTACCCGCTGCAAAAACAGCACCACCCAACTGGCGAACAACCCCTCCACCACCATCAGGGGGATGTGGGCCACCACCAAGCTCCCAAGAGCCAGGCGACCGGCTTCTGTGGAGAGGATCCCGCTGCCAGCGTCAACCACAGCAGCCATGACCACCCCGTAAAACAACAGCACTGCTAGACCCACCCCAACCGCTCCCGCCAAGAAGGCAGACACTCCGGCCCCCATCACCCGACGGCCTGCCCGAAAAATCCCACTGGCCAGGAGCGCCGGGATCCCCATAATGGCGGCGTTGATGCCCAATGTGGTCAGGCCCCCATGGCCAAAGGCCACCGCCTGAAAAAACAAGCCCACTACAATCGCCGGATAGGCCAAAGCCCCCAACATCAGACCCATCAACCCGTTCAGCACCAGATGCAGGCTGGCCGGGGGAAAGGGCAGGTGAATCGAAGAGGCCACAAAAAAGACAGCCGTGAGCAAAGCCGCTTTGGGCAACTGATGGCGGGGATCCCGTTCCCACCAAGGACATTGCTCGGCAACGCCGGCGCGACGGAGAAGCCGCAAGCTGTAGCTGGTGATCAGGGCGGTGATGCCATAACCCCCTAGCCAAAGCGGTGCTGGCAAAATGCCATCGCTGATGTGCATGGTCAGTCCTACTCCAGAGCAGAGGAGCCAGCCTGGGAGCCTGAGATTCCTGACCCTGGAGATCCCGAAACCGGTGGGCTCTCCACCGCTGCGTAACCAGATTGACGGGGCCTGGAGAAGAAGAGAGCTGTGCCCAGACAGCCCCAAATGACACAGGCGGCCATAACCCCCCGCTGCAAAGGCCCAAAGGGTGGGGAAGCGCTGGGGATCCCTTCTGTCTGAGGGAACTCCTCGCCCACCGGCACGTTGACCAACACCCCATGCCCCAGCTGGCGAATCCGCACCTGCCAGAGGCCCGTCAGGTTGGGATCCGGCTGCAGCAAAAATCGTCCCTGTGCATCCGTCTGTCCCTCCTGCCAAGGGGTAGTGGGATCCGTTGGCGCAAACACCGTTACCTGCGCAGAACGCATCGGTTCGCCAGAATCGTAGCGGGCCTGGATCTCAAAAGCGGGAACTGCCCGCCAAGAGGCCTCCACCCCGTGGCCCCAAGCGGGAGCAGACAGGAGCAGGCCGAAAGCCAGCAAGCTCAACCGTGCTCCGCATCGCTGACGCGACGCCGCAATCAGGCTCAGTCGGCAGGAAGGGATCCAAAGTTTTGGCCAGACTCGGTTCATTGGTTAGCTGAGGACAGACGACAATCTCTACGCTCTGCAGGCGACCGGTCTTAGAAAAGCCAAGACTTCAGGGCGAAGACTCTGTCTGGGCAGGGCCAGAGGCAGCGCGGCAGTGGCCTTCCCCCACATGGCCCAAGTGGTGCAGGATCTCCAATGCGGCCTTAGCCGCAGGGGATCCCTCCTGCAGATCCCCCCAGTCCACTTCCAGAAGGTCGGATCCCCCCCCAGTGCTCCGCGCCGCTGACGCGGCCAGCCGCTGCTCCAGGGAGACAGGATCCAACTTCACCAAAGGGGCAAACCCCAGAGCTGCTTGATTGAGGCTGTCGTTGGGGGGCAAGCTTCCATCTCCAAACAGGTGGTCGAAATGGAAGGTGACCTCCAGATCTGCCACCTGGCCGACGCGCACAAAGCCTTTGCGCTCCTCCCCCACATACTCTCCGCAGGTGAAGGCCACCTCAGGGCTGAACTTGAGCACAAACGGCATCTCCCCAGCCCCTTCCTTTGTCGGTCGGGCTTGGCCTTCGATCCAGAGGGAATAGCCCTTTGCCGGCCCCTCCAGTGCTGGCACCAGCCGCCACCCCAGGGCGTTGTAGTGGCCAGGGGGTGCCTCTAGGGATCCCAGTAAGGCCCGCTCCGCCGGGGGAGCCGTGATCAAATCAACCGTGATGGGGCCGGAGAGGCTGACCAATGCCCGTGCCAGCAAATCTGCATTTCCTTCCGGATCAAAGGGCGGATCGGTTTGGTAGGCGGTTATGTCCGCCAGCGTCACGTACACGTGCTCAAAGCTCAGTTCCCAGCCGTCTTTGGAGACAAACCCCTCCCGAATGAAGTCCTCGCCGTTGGCCCAAAACTCCAGAGTACCCATCTCTGCCTTTGCTTGGGCTAGGGGTGCTTCCTGCCTGACCTTTTCCGCTCCAGCGTTAGAAGCCGGTCGGCAGGCGCCTAGAGAGAAGGCCAACCCAAGGGCCAGAAAGGGTAAAGCTAACCCCTTGCCCCAGGGATCCCTTGTTGAAGCACCAAGCCGAAATGGAGTGTGTTTCACCAGTTCCCCTGCCAAGGACTCGGTCCCGATGACGCAAACGGCACTGCTCTACCGAAACACAGGCTTCCCTGGTGTTACAATCCCCCACCAGGGCATCTGTAGGGCTATGCCTATGGCAAGGGCTACTCCTGCGCCAGATTCCCCGCCCGCACCCAACCTTCCTGCCCATTCTGACGGCGGATGCGCTGCCAACGACCATCTTCGCTGAGGCCCAGCACCGTCACCACCTCGTTCATGGGCACACCGCCAATGTAGGTTCCCTCCCGCTCTGGAGTGGCCCGCAGCGCCAGGCCAATGGGCTCGATCACCCGTCCCCGCTCACCTGGGGAAACCACTGCTGCCGTGGGGGGTCGAGTCGGCAAAGGAGTTGATTCAGGGTTGGGTTCAACCGTGGGAGCTGTAGAAGTTGAAGCTGAAGCACCATCCACAGGGCCCAAATTGCCGGCGCGCACCCAGCCCTCTTGTCCGTTCAACTCCCGCCGCACCCGTTGCCAACGACCATCGGCGCTGTACTCCAACACCGTCACCGTTTCCCCCACCACAATTCCCCCTTGGTAGGCTCCATCGGCAGAAGGTTGGCTGCGGATGGCCAGGCCAATGGGCTCGATCACCCGCCCGCGGCTGCCGGGGGGAAATCCCTCAGGGTCAACAGTGCCTGCAGCAGGGCCAGGCAAGGGAGAGGGAAAACTTGCCGGGCTGGGCAAGGGATCCAAGCGCACCGCCTGCGGAAATTGAGGCGGGGCAGGGGGGGCCAACATGGGGGCGACGAGCTGCCACAACTGCCAAGCCAAGGCGGCCAGAGCCCCAACCGAGACACTCACCACCACCAAGGTGCTCAAGGGAAAACTGCCAGAAGCAGGAGAAGAACGGCCTCGCATCGGGTAGTTAGCCATCCGAAATACCTTCCCGCAATGCTGCAGGCAAGAATCCGCAGAGAAGATGGGATCCCCGTCAAAACCGGGGATTTACGAAAGCCAGAGCACGACTGCTGCGCAACGCTGACGTGATTGCATCCCAATGTATCGTGTTCCGCAGCGCTCTTGCTAGGCCTGTGCAGAGGAATCGCAACGCTGACGGGGCGACGCGACCCCAGAGGGCAAGGGCGTCGGAGATTAGCTTCTACTTATTGGTGTTGGTGAACTTATTCTGCCAGTCGGTCGTCAAAATCTCTCGGCCAAATACCCATCCTGCCAGAAGGAGGGGCAATGCCAAGCCCAGAAAGCCAAAAAGACTGACCACCTGAGCCACTTGCCGCTGGGCTTGTTTTCTCCTGGGATCCGGGATGTTGTTAGCAGCCAGCACCACTTTAGAACAAAAAGCCACTACCACCGCCCCCACCGGCCCCAAAACCAAAGAGGGCCACAGCCAAGCCGCCACTTGCGAGAATGCGTAGGCTCCAGTGAATGGGATAATCACGAAACAAGCCAGCTCCAGGATCCCCCACGTGAAGAGGGCCAACCAGACATCTTTGCGGAAGACTTCATCGGGATTGGTGTACATAAGCCTCCGGGATAAACCGCCACCTGCCACACTAAAGCGAGACTTTGAGACAGGAACAGCAGCGTCACAGCTTCCAGATTAACTCCAGGTGCTAAGGATCTTGCTTGACGGATCCTCCTTACGCTACTTTTCCCCTTGGGCAACTCAGTAAGATAATGCCCAAGATTCTTGGATAAGCCTCCGTTGATTTACGCACAGGAGGGCGGCCTTGGCAAGGATAAACTCCCCGCGCGACCCCACACGTAAAGACTTGAAATAAGATTTAGGTGTTCAATAACTCATGAATCACCTGCGTTTGTTGCCCTTTCCAGCCGAGGTTGGGGTCAAGCTTGCCCTGTTGAGAGGGCTCTTTATTCACCCGCGAGCCGAGGGCCCATCGCCTCTGCACGATTGTTGCCCATGAGCTGCCGAAGGGATCCCCACACCCCAACGCCCTGCAACCTTGTCTCCTGCTGACTTCGAGAGTGCCAAGCTGCCATGTCACGCATCCTCATCATCGATGATGATCCCAGCATTTGTGCTCTACTGCAGCGGTACTTGCAGCGGCAGGGGTATTCGGTTGAGGTGGCGATGACGGGGGCCGAGGGCTTACAGCAGTTGCGCGCTTTTCAGCCGGCCTTGGTAATTTTGGATCTGAACTTGCCGGATGTGAGCGGCTACGATCTCTGCCAGCAAATGCAAAAAGAGACCGGCGTGTACGTGTTGATGTTGACCAGCCGCGTCAGCCCTGCTGATAAGTTGCACGGATTCCAGTTGGGGGCAGATGACTACCTGACCAAGCCCTTCAGCCTGCCGGAGTTACAGGCGCGAGTGCAAGCCATTCTGCGGCGGCAACGCATGAAGACCGAAGTTGCCAGCGCACCGGTCTTGACCTTTGCCTCTTTGGTAATCGACCCGGAAACCCGAGCAGTCATCCGCGAGCAGCGCCTGATCAACTTAACAGCACTGGAGTTCGATTTGCTCTATGCTATGGCTCGACATCCGGGGCGGGTTTGGCGACGGGCTGAGCTGATTCAAGAGGTGTGGGATTTTAACCACGAGGGAGATGAACGGGTGGTCGATGTCCACATCGGCCAAATTCGCAAGAAACTAGAGACTGATACCAGCCAACCGGAGTTGATCCGCACCGTGCGTGGAGTTGGCTACAAGTTTGAGCCCCCCGCTCCGAAGGAGGGATGGGGAGAGGAAAAACCTTAACCCCCAAATAACTCTGATACATTTACGCTGAACACTGCTGAACATCACTGTTCAACTATGCAGCGATAGCATTCTGTTTGTTTCCAAACAGAATGGCGGTATCCCGCAAAGCTTTGAGTAGAATACCCAAAGCGCAGTTTCCGTGTCGTCTTACTACCAATTTTCTGCTTTGCTTTGGCTACCATGTTGGCAGACTCGAAAGTAAACAGAAAGATCAACTGGTAGTAATCCGTACTGAACATATTATACATTATTTTCAGTATAGTTGAGCTTATTATTGACTAGAGTCATGCTCCCCTCTTCACGTTGGGAGAGGGGCCAGGGGTGAGGGCCCGTTAATCCAAGCGGCGGCCTGTCAAACGCACAAAAATGTCTTCTAAGTTGGCCGGGCGCACCATGAGGCCAGTTTTGTCAGGTTCAGCTTCCAACTGCCGCTGAGCTTCCGCCAAGCTGGGGAAAAAGGTGTACTCCACCTCCCGGCCAGGACAGGATCGCACCAGCAGGGCCTCTCCATACTTAGCCCGCAGTTGCTCGGTGCTGCCCAACTCGATTAACCTTCCCCCATCCATGATGCCGATGCGGTCGCACAGCTCTTCTGCCTCCTCCATGTAGTGGGTGGTAATCAGCAAGGTCATGCCCTGCCGATTGAGATCCCGCAAGATCTCCCACAACAGCCGCCGCGCCTGGGGATCCAACCCGACGGTGGGCTCGTCCAAAAACAAAATCTGGGGGCGATGCAGTAACGCCCTGGCCACCTGCAAGCGTCGTTTCATTCCCCCTGAGAGGGTTTTCACTTTGTCTTGCCGGCGATCCGCCAGCCGCACATACTCCAGCCATTCATCGATGCGCCGTTGCCGCTCTGGGTTGGGGATGTGGTGCATACGCCCGTGGAACTCCAGGTTTTCCCAAACGGTCAGCTCTGCCTCTAGGGTGATAGGCTGCAGAACTACGCCAATTTGCTGCCGCACCGCCACCGGATCCCGCACCACGTCATACCCCCCCACCCGGATGGATCCCTGGCTGGGTCGGGTAAGGCTAGTAAGCATGCGGATGGTGGTGGATTTGCCGGCGCCGTTGGGCCCCAACAGGGCAAACACTTCCCCCTGGGGGATCTGCAGGCTCAAATCTTGAACGGCAACCTGCTGCCCAAAGCGCTTCCACACCCCCTGCATTTCCACCGCCACCGTCTTGGTTTGGGGCAAGGTTGGGGCCGTCGAAAGAGCTGTCACAGTCCGCTCCGGTAAAGTGTAAAGAAATCTTTATTCTCCAGCATACGCCAGCCGTGTCAGCAAGCTGCAGGTCTTATCAGGGATCCCTGCCCTTGGCAGTAGTTTATGCTATCCCTTCAAGTCTTCCGTGGCTGTGATCTCGTTCCCTGTGGTTTTTCTCCAAGCTCTGCAAAATAGTGCACATTGCACCTGAAGGGTGAGTTACGTCCGCAGGGCAGGGCGTGATCGTACAGCAGATAGGGGAAGTCGCACTAAATAGCTAGTGCTGTATCTGTACGTATGGGTAGCAATAAAGACACAAGCTTGAGCGGGCTGACTGTTCGGCTTGGGGCTTTTTCTTGGTGAAGTGACTTCCCTTCAGCGCCCACCGATAACCTCTACTAACCAATGTAAGGAAAATGCAGAGCAAAGACCGATTCGACCAAATTGACTTCCGGCTGGATCGCCTGGTTGGGGCTGTGTTGACCCTGGCCGAGACCGTCAGCTTCGTCAAGGATGACCTAACCCATTTGAAAGCTGTTGTTCAACAACAGGTGCTGATATCCCAGGAGCAGAGCACTTGGCTGGGAGAGTTAAAGGCAATATGTCAACAGCAAGCCGATACAGCTCGTCGCCAATCTGAGATGATTGAGCGCATTATTGCCCATCTCCTGCCCACTCAGGATCCCAAGTCTTGAAGGATCAGAGGGCAGCCTGGGGGCGTGCCACAATGGCAGCAGAGCTGAGGTTTTCCACCGTTGGAGTGCCAGGTTGCAGCAGCAGGACAGGGTTCTGTTGAGGCTGAGGAGCTGCTTGCTTTCTTTCGTTGCCGACGCTTGCCTTACCTGGATCGCTTTGGCCCTCAAGAGGCCAAGCTGCCGCCGGACAACCTGCTGGAGCAATGGCGGCGGGATCGCCAAGCCCTGGCAGCCGCTGTGTTTGAGCGATTCCCCGGAGAACGGGTTGCGCCGGGCAATGAAGCTCTCTTGGCAGCCATGGCCGACGGGGCGGAGCGGATCTACGGCGGACGGATTGCCGCAGAGCTGTTTTGGCAACCGCAGGAAGATCTCAACTGTACTGCTGAGGCAGAGCTGTTGCAGCTTGCTTCTGAACCTGTCCCTCACTCCTCCTCTCCAAGGGATCCCATCCCTGCCCCAGAAGACTACGAGATGGTGCCCGCTCTTGCGTTGCCGCCTGAAGCTGTTCCAGAGAGACGTTCAGTTTGGGTGAGCAGCTCCCTGGATCTGCTGATTCGGGATCCCACTCTCGTTGGCAGAAGTCGCCACGCCGCCCGATCCTCTTACCTGCCGGTTCATATTCGTATCGGCAAACGCCCCAAACCGGAATACGAATTGTTGCTGGCTTTGCAGGCAGAGTTGCTCGGATCCCTGCAGGGAAACGTTCCCAAGCGGGGCATTTTGATCCTGAAAGATGGGAAGTGGCACCCCGTCCACCTGAGCCGACGACGAGCACAGGTGCGGCAATTGCTGCAGGAGTACCTGCACTCCCTCAGCCAGCCGGAACCGCCCCAGGTGTTTATGGCCCGCAGCCGCTGTCATCTTTGCCACTGGCGGGAGCATTGTCGGCAGTTGAACGCCACTGCCCAACCCCTCAGCCTGCTGCCGGGCGTAACGGGATCCCGCTATCCCCTTTTGCAAGAGGCGGGGATCCACTCGATTGAAGCCCTGGCCAACGCTCAGTTGGATAGGTTGCAAGCCATTCCCAAGTTGGGATCCGGCGTGGCCCTGCAACTGCAGCTGCAAGCCCGTGCCACCCTCAGCCGGCAGCCTCTCTGGATTCAATCCCCCCCGGAAACCCTGCCCACCACACCCGTAGAGCTGTACTTCGATATCGAGGCGGATCCCCGCCACAACGTCGCCTATCTGCTGGGCCTGCTGGTGGTGGAGCAAGCCGAGGGGAAAAAGGTTGCGAGCTATCACAGTTGCCTGGCCGCCGAGCCGCGGGAAGAAAGGCAAGCTTGGGAGCAATTCTTGCAACTGGCACAACGCTATCCTGACGCTCCCATCTACCACTTTCACGGCTTTGAAGTGCAGACCTGCCGACGGCTGGGGGAGCAATACCGCACGGATCCCCGACAGCTGCGGCAGTTGTTGCAGCGCTTTGTGGATTTACAGGCCTGGGTGCAACGCTCGGTGGTGCTGCCGATCGAGAGCTATTCCCTGAAAAACATCGCCCGCTGGTTGGGGTTTCAGTGGCGTCTGCCTGATGCCAATGGCGCCCAGTCCATTTATTGGTATAGCCAATGGCTGGAAACTCGGGAGCGCAGATATTTGGAGCACTCGCTTATCTACAACGAGGATGACTGCCGGGCTACCCACCGCCTAAAAGACTGGCTGTCCCAAGGAGTCCTCCATGCCGAATGATGCGAATAAATTGACAAAGACGGCCTATCCCCAGCCGCAAATGCCGCAGCTTGCGCCGCCAGTCTTGTGGCCAGTTGCTGAGGTTTCGTTTAGAATCAGGCAGGACTGTTTAGTTTATCAGGGGAATCCCATGCTGTTGAAATCTCATGAATCTCCTCGCCATCAGGGCAGAAACCGTCGCGGTCGTGGGGGATCGGCACGCAAGCGCCAACTGGACAAACGGAACCGCGCCTTGATGCAACGATTACGACAAGGAGAGCAGGCTCTCGGCTCTCGATCTTCTCGGCAGGGGCAAGTCAACCCTGCCTTTTTTGTGCTTGCTTCTTTTTTCCCTCAGCCTGGCTACAAGGGATCCCGCTTGGCTGCGTAAACTACCCGGCTCCGACCGCTAAGCGGTATGGAGCGGGCTTTCAGTAGCCCTGAGCCTGCTCTGCCCTACCAGAGAACAAAACAGGCCCGAACCTCTAGGCTGGTTTACGGCAGCCCCCAAAAGCGCAATCACATTCGCACCATTCAAATCCGCATCCCCTTCCCATCCACAGTGCCCACACTTGAACGACTTACCACTGCGGTAGGATTGCGCAGGATCGGGATGGATGTGTAAACACTTGTGGCAGGTCTGCGACGTGTAGGCAGGCGGCACAAGAATCAGAGAAACCCCTGCAACCCTCGCCTTGTACTCCAGAAACTGACGTAGTTGGTAGAACGCCCAACTGTTGGCCCTGCGCCGCTCGGCTTTGCTGCGCGGCTGTTGATTGACCCTTTCCCGGATCCCTGTCAAGTCTTCCAGAGCAAGAGCGCTATTTGTCGCCTTTGCCCTAGAGACAATAGCTTTGGAGATGCGATGATTGACCCACGCCTGAAAGCGTCTTTCCTTGCCAGACAGCCGTTGCAACAGTTCTCTGCATCTGCGCCGCGAACTGCGGGTGCCCTTACTGGCTTTGCGTTGGAGTACCGCCCTCAACCGGGAGTAGTGGTCTCGGATTCGGTTCAACTGCTGTCCATTCCAGTTATCCCCTTCCGACGTATGAGCAATATCCGTCCTTCCCAAGTCCACCCCCAGCACTCTACCCGTGCGTTGCGGTGGGGATGGCTCCGCTTCTACACAGATCTGAATAGAGTAGGAGCCGTCTTTACGCTTGACCAGAGTGGCAGATTTGGGATTGGAGCCCGCCAGCCGTTCTCTCTGGTAGCGGCCAATCGCCAGCTCAAAGCGCTCCCGACCCTCCACCGTGGTCAGCGACACCGTCCAGTCTTTCTCGCGGAACGAAAAGATACGAGCGTCGTAGGTAGCGAAGCCCCCCTTGTTCGCGTTAGCGTCGCGTAGCGACAACGCTTTGACGGGGCGGTTTTTCTGTTGGGCAACTTTACGGGCGCCGGCCAGCCGTCTGCAGACCTGCTGAGCCAAGTTACTGGACAAGCCGAACCGGGCGCGGATTTCGCGGTAGCACAGAGACTGGAGCTTAACGGCGTTGGCGACTTTCTCCGGCGTGTTCTGGTTGACCCAATTCAAGGCTTGGCCAAAAGCCTCCAAAGTCGCGTCCAATTTGGCGGCCTGCGACTGGGACGCCTTGAGCTTGCAGGAGACGGTCAGGACTTGGGTCATAGTTCTATTGTAACCTCGCATTCCTCCCGGCACTGACCCTACGGGTACAGTGCGGGGCTCCTGCGATTTCTAGCTGATCCGCCCATTTCTTTCATGGCATCGAAGAATCGAAGAGTTTGCTTCTTGCGCCTTCAAGACAAAGACTGCGCCTCCACCAATAAACGCCCGCTTTAGCAGTTAGCAACATCAATGGGAAGATTTTGGGGCCCTGGATAAGCGCGAAGCTATCGGCCAAGAACGCGAATGGCTCTGTTCTTGGTGCAGGCAGGATCGGGATGACAGGATTTGAACCTGCGGCCCTCTGCTCCCAAAGCAGATGCGCTACCAAGCTGCGCTACATCCCGGCTTAGCTTTTGTGATTATGCCAGATCCCCGCCTCTGATGCACACCCAAGCAGGGATCCCTCGCTCAAGGCAACAAGGGAAACAAACATTTGTCCAGGTCAGGACTTGAGCATCTTGGCCGGCATGACAATGAGGGTATTCCCCTGTCGCTCCACCACGTAGAGCTCCTGCCCGGCTTGGATTTCCAGGTTGGGAATGCTGCACTTGGCGTTCCAGGTGGAACCCAGATAAGAAACCCGCCCCCGTTCGCCTGGGGGAATGGGGGTGATTGCCCGCGCCTCGCGAGATTCCTCTACCTGAACCGATCCATGGGGCACCAGACGGCGGCTGAGGATAATCAACACCACCGATGCCCCAATCCAGCTGGCAAATTGTACCCAGATCGGCAGCCCCAAATAAGCCAAAAGCCCCGCCAAGAGCGCCGCCAGCCCCACCGAGCCGGCAACCAATTCTGGCAAAAACAATTCGGCAGAAATGAGGACTAACCCGATGATGATCCAAGGCCAAACCATAGAATCCAGGGATCCCACCTAACTCAGTATGGCTCAAAACCCCTGGATCCTCAGCAGGGATCCCTTGTCCTTAGGGAGACTGGTTGGGGCTTACCCGCCCAAGCGGTAATTCTCCAAAAACTGCAGGGGATCCATCTCTTCCTGAGGGGAGCTTTTGGGTAGGTTCTTGGATTCGGCGATCCGCATCAAGGTCTCCCAGTCGGTGCTCATGACAAAGGCCACGGCTTGGCGAGCTGCCTCTCGGTGGGGGCAGTCCTCTCCCAAGACACAGCCATCTCGACAGAGGGTGGCGCAATCGTGCGCAGTGCTCCTGGGATCCGGGCCAGCCATGATGTCTTCCTCTCGGTGGGTTTCACGTTTTCTTTAGGATACCTGAAGAGAATCTTGCGCTTGCAGGAGATTTGGGTCAGGGCGGGTAGCTTAGATGAGGAAATGAGGCGACAAGACCTGTTCAAGCGCAGAGGAGCCTTATGGAGTTTTCGCAATTGCAAGCGCTGGTGGATCGAGCGCTGGAAGACAAAAAGCTCACCCGCACAGAGGTGGATCAAATCGTCAACGCCATCCGGTCGGACGGCAAAATCTCCCCCGAAGAGATAGGCTTGCTGGAGTCCATTCGCGAAATGGTGCTCCGTCGGGAGATTCAGGTGGTGGAAACGGCAGATTGAGGGGCAGGGATCCCCAAGTAGAGGGTGACTTCGCTGCGATTGTGAAACAGGTGGCGGGCTCTCACCAGGGGGAAGGCACTACCCAAAATCTCCAGACTTTGCCGCAGCACCCGCAGGCGGTGTTGGCGAGGTAGCTTCAGGGTCATCACAGCTCTCCCCTGTGGCTCCAGATGGGGAGCAAAAGCCACCATCAGGTGGGCGGAAGCCGGACCATCCATGCGCATGTCGTTGAGGATGAGGTGAAACCGGCCTGGGCCACGGGCCAGGTAGGCTTGGGCGCTGAGGCAATGGTGGCGGATCCCCGGATCTTGGCTGAGGCGCTCGTCCAAGTCCCCCGGATCCACTGCCGTGACCTGCTGGCCATATAGGCGCAAAATGCGCGACCATCCCCCCGGTGCTGCCCCCAGATCCAGAGCCTGTCCCCCCGGCACCAAGGGAATCTGAAACACCTGGATGGCCTCCAGCAGCTTAAACTCGGAGCGGCTGATTTGCTCTGGATCCCGCCGAAAGCGATGGATCCCACCGGCCCAGTTGGAGAGGTTCTGGGCAGCCAAGGATAGGCCCAGCCAAGCGCGAATGCCCATCGGTTGAGCCAGGATCACCACCGAGATCACCTGCTGTGGGTCTTTGACCTGCAGGGGGGATCCCACCGCTGCGATCACCTGTTCGGCCAGGGTTTCATTGACCTGGAAGGGCTTGAGATTCCGCTCCCCAAACAGGCGCGTCTGAACCGAAAAGCTGAGGGTGGGGTCAATGGCTGCCAACATTTCCCCATCAAGGCGCAATTCAACTAAGGATCCCTCGGCCAGCCGCCGTTCTTGGTGAATGGGGCAGATGTGGCGTAAAAAAATGGGCGGGTCAGCTTGCCAAGCCTCAGCCAGGTCGGCAAATGAGCGTTGGCTGCATACCCACACCAAGCCAGGTGCTTCCTTTAGCCGCTGCACGGCAGCCTCTGGATCCGCAGCTTCTATCTCCCGGATCGCCAAATCCAGAAAATCTGGGTCAGCACTGCCCAGCCATGTATGGGTATCAGGGGGGAGAGGATTGCTCAACGGGCTCGCTGCCAACGCACGTAGGGTAAAGAAGCGGCTACTTGCTGAATCTGGGCTTGGGCGGCCAGCAGTTGTCCTGTGGCGTCCCAGGTGCCCTGCACCAGCATTTGCCAGGCTCCCTGGGGGATCTCCACAGCAGCGGTATTTGCCTCCCAGCGCACCTGTTTGTTGGGCAGATCCAGCGTCAACTGGAGCTGGGGATTTTCCGCCACCGCCTTCTGCAGGGCTTGAATCACAGCCGGGGGTGCCGTAACACAAGGGATCCCTAGAGCCAAGCAGTTGCCGAAGAAGATCTCGGCAAAGCTTTCGCCAATGAGGGCGCGGATCCCCCACTTGGCCAGCGCTTGGGGGGCATGCTCCCGGCTGGAGCCACAGCCAAAATTGGCATTGACCACGAGGATCTGGGCTCCCTGGTACTGGGGTTGATCGAAGGGGTGTTGGCCGGGATCCTGGGCGCGGTCGTCGGCAAACACGTGCTGGCCCAAGCCGTCGAAGGTGACGCACTTCAAAAAGCGGGCCGGGATAATCCGATCGGTGTCGATGTCGTTGCCCAGCAGGGGGATCCCTCGGCCTGTGACGGTCAAAACTTCGCTTGACATAGGAACTTGATGAATTCTCCCAGAGAGAACTTCAGGGTATCGCAACGTTCGGCAAAACCCTGCCCAACGGCAAAGGAAAGCCGGCAAAAGGGGAAGGCTCAGCTCGGCTACCGGCGGTAAACCTGATTTTCCAAATTGCGCACCTGCCGCTCCAGCCGATCCAGCCGCCCGCGCAGCTCGTCCATTTCCGATTGGCGGGGCACGCCCAGATCCTGCAGGACGTTGCGCACCTGCCGCTGAACATAGGATTCAAAGTTGCTCTGCTCGGCCTTCACCTGGTTGAGCAGGTTGTTGATGACATTGGATGCCTCTTCTGGGTTGAGCTGCCCCTTCTGCACCAAGTCGTCGGCAGCCTTTCTCAACTGTTCTGCCAGCAGAGTGGTTGTGCCCACGCCCATTAGCAAGAGCTGACGTAAGATACTGTTGTTGTCCAATGCTGCCCTCCAAAGGACGCTTCGCGAACGGTACGGGCCTCCATGACTACCCATTTTCCTCAGTTTGCCCTCAACTTCGCAACCGGCTCGGCCAGTTTCTCCCTTTCGCCTGAGGCGGCACAACAATGGCACAAGGCTCTGCAAATCCTCTTGGAGCGGCTCAAGGTTCGCTCGGGCAGCTCCCGGCAGCAGCCTCAGGATCCGGTTGAGTTTCATCATTCTGCTGCCGACTTCTCTTTGGAGATGTTCTGCAACCCCAACATCTGGGTCGGCCCCCACGCAGCCAAGGTCTTGGTTACTGTGAAAACGGAAGGGCTGCGCTTTTCCACCGAAGTGGAGTTCTCTCGCCTTCAAGAAGACCTCAGCCAATATCTGGAGTCCCTAACATGAGCGAAGATGCCCATGCTGCGGGAGAGGAGCCCGCGGCCATTACGGTGACGCAACTGCTGGACGAGCCGTCAGAGGGGATCCCCGGCCACTTGGAAGTGGTTTCCCTCACTTGGCACGACCGCCAGCGATCCCGGCAACGGCTGGTGAGCGATCGGGGCACCGAGATCCAGTTGATGCTGCCTCGGGGCACCCATCTTCACGATGGGGATCTGCTCTATGCGGATGCGCAGCGACACATTCGGGTCAAAGCCCAACCCGAACCGGTGCTCTTGATTCAACCTGAAAACCCCATCCAGATGGGCCAGGTGATTCATCAACTGGGCAATTGGCACCGCCCGGCCCACGTTTCTCTCCAAGGACAGATCCTGGCGCTGGCCGATGATCCGCTGCAGGACTGGCTGGCCCACATGGGGATCCCGTTTCGGTTGGAGATGGAGGTCTTCGAGCCCAACCTGTTGGCCCACAGCCATTAACCTGAGCCTTTGCGAGCGCAAACCCGTCCCTCCGACTCATGGCCTAGGCTCCAGCCTCTGCTTCTCGGGTTGCCAACCGCGCTGCAAACTCTCGGTGTTCCTCCGACTCAATTCCCCTTTGCAGCACACCCAACACCTGCTGCATGTTGCCCGTCAGCAGCGCGTCCACGGCTAACCACAACCCCGGAAACACCCGACTGTACAAAACGCCCAACTCATTGGGCTGTTGCTGCACGTACTCTCCATTCTGGAAGACATACCAGCGAAAGGCTTGCTCTTGGGTTAGCCAGACCAGATATTCCCGCACGCCGTTGCGCCGGTAGGCCCGCAGCTTATCATGCAGGTCGTAGGAAGCTGTGCTGGCGGCAATCTCCACAATCAGCTCCGGTGCACCCTCAATGTAGTCATCCTCGCTAATGCGGGACTGTCCCCCACAAGATTCGTGCATCCGCAATATGGCATCTGGCTGCGGCTCATTGTCCAAGTCCAGGCGAACGGTTGGATTGCCCGCCGACTCAACCCCCGGCGTTGCTGCTTCATAAACTCCCAGCCAGGCCATGATGTGGCTGTGTGGTCTGCCATGTCGGCGATATCTGAGGGGAGATGCCACGTAAACAATTCCCTCAATCAGCTCGGCTTTTTTGAGCTGAGGCATGGCTTGATAGCGCCGTTCAAACTCATCGCGGGTGAGACGATCGCCGCTTTCTAAGATGGGCAGTTCACGGAAGGAAGGGCTACTGACGCTCATGACCAGCTCTCCTGCAAGCAGTTGCAACAACGTTGAGGAGCACTATCGATGACTCCATCCGGGTCGGCTGGTAAGTCCATCATAGAGTGGCTGCTCGGTTGTGACAGTGTTGCGGAGCGATTGAGTCATGGATGGAATCCCTTCTTGCTCTTCATTCGACCCATTGAGCAGTCATCATCAGGTGTCCAAGTTCTCGATCCGAACCGGCTCAAGAGGTTCTGCCAGCGGAAACCCCAACACCTGGGCATAAAAGTAAAGCTCTGCCTCCAAAGCCCGTTTGATGTTGGCCGCCTGGCGAAAGCCATGTTGCTCTCCCTCGAAAGGCACATAGGCCACCGGGATCCCTTTGGCCCGTAGGGCTGCCACCATCCTCTCCGCCTGATTGGGGGGCACGATGGCGTCTTCCAAGCCTTGAAAGAAGATAACCGGACAATTGAGGCCCTCTAGGTGATGAATGGGGGAGCGCTCCCGGTAGAGATCCCGTCGCTCTGGGTAGGGGCCAATAAGGCTGTCCAAGTAGCGAGACTCGAACTTGTGGGTCTCCTGGGCTAGGGCTTCCAGATCGCTCACCCCGTAGTAGCTGGCACCTGCTCGGAAGACGGCGTGGAAGGTCAAGGCCGCCAACGTGGTATAGCCGCCAGCGCTGCCCCCTTGAATGAGCAGCCGTTCCCCATCCACCTTGCCCTGTTCTGCCAAAAATTGGGATCCGGCGATGCAATCTTCCACATCTACCAGGCCCCACCGGCCTTTGAGAGCATCCCGATAGGCCCGTCCGTAGCCGCTGCTGCCCCGGTAGTTCACATCCAAAACGGCAATCCCCCGACTGGTCCAGTATTGGATCCCCAGGTTGAGCACGGCTGCCGTCGCCCCGGTGGGCCCGCCGTGGCTTTTCACCAGCAGGGGTGGCTTTTCGCCAGCAGGGGCAACAAAGTCTCGGTTTTTGGGGGGATAGAAGAAGGCGTAGGCCACTTCCTTGCCGCCACCGGTGGGAAAAACAATGGGCTCTGGGATCGACAGATAGTCGGGATCCACCGCCACGCTGCTGGAACGGGCCACCACCTCCACTTGGCTGGAGGGTAAGTCTAGGCAGACCAAGGCAGTGGCTTCCGTCGGGGATCCGGCCAGGAAAGCGGCTTTTTCCCCACTCACCTGCAAACCGCTGATCTGGGTGTAGGGCAAGGGGATCCCTGCCAACTGTCCTGAATGGGGATCCAGATAAGCCAGATGAGACAGCCCGTCTTGTTCATAACAGGCCAGGATGCGCCCATCGCCACAGAAGCCGTAGGTGCTCAGGCCAAACACCCACTGCGGCTCTCCAAACTCCGCTTCCATAGGGCAGAGGGGAATGGGGCCCTGGGGATCCCAGCGATAGAGGTTCCACCAGCCGCTGCGATCCGAAACAAAGTAGAGATCCCCTTGCGGTGACCACTGGGGCTGGAAGATCGACTCGGCAGGGCCACCGGCCAGCTTTTGAGGTTCTCCCAAGCTGCCGTCAGGGTTCACCTCAGACCGCCACAGCTCTGTGCCGTCCCAGGGCATTTGGGGGTGATCCCAGGTCAGCCATACCAAGGTCTGGCCGTCTGGACTGAGGCGCGGGCTGGCGTAGAAGTCGTGCCCAGAAGCCAAAATCTGCTGGGATCCGCTTTCCAAGTCAATCGAGACAAGGCTGTTTTCCGGCTCTCCCTGGCGGCTGTGATCTTCCCGCACACAGAGGATGCGTCCACGCGCCCGATCCACCACCCCATCTGCATAGCGATAGGGGCCTGCTTCCGTCAGGGGCTGGGGATCCGAACCCGGCAGCAGGCGGTAGAGCCGTTGGTCAGCGAAGTTGCAAAAATACACTACCCCTGCCGACACCCAATAAGCTCCACCCCCATACTCATGCACCCGTGTCCGCACATTGAAAGGTGCCGGTGTCAGCTCCACCAGGATCCCGTCGGCAGAGCGCTGCATCAACACATTGCGCCCTTTTTCTTGCGGGCGGCCCTCCGTCCAGTAGAGATCCCCTCCATCCCAAACCATCTGTCCCAAGCGCAGGGATCCCGTCACCACCAGGTCAGCGGTAATCGGGGATCGCCAAGATCCATAGCCGGCCTGCTGCACCATAGGCTGTTAATTCTCCACCCCAGAACCCCTATTATGCCGGGAGCAAGGGATCCCTGCCTTTGCCTACAGCCTGTGGGGAAAGGGAGCCGAGAACAGGCTCGGATTCTGGGAAAAGGTATCCCGCGATACAATTCTCTCCGGGCTGAATGGGTTTGATGGAACACGTTAAGGCAACAGGGATGCACAACGCTTTCTCGACTGCAGGATTAGCCTTTTCCTCTGTTGATGTTGGGAAGGCATTCGGTGAAAGCCTCAGCCGACTGCAGTTGGGCAAATTTAACACATGGGCGAGGTGATGAGCTAAGTGCTTCCCTCTGTTGGCCGGGCTGCTGCAACAACTGGACTTCTTAATACCCTTTGCACTCACTTCGTTTCGGAGATCACCGATGGCTCAATCTTTTAATCGTCGTCAAGTGCTGAAAATGGGCGCTCTGGCCGGAGCCGGGGCTGCCCTAGGGCCGCAGATCTGGGTGAAGCGGTCTGTGCCCGCCTACGCCCAGGGAGAGACCATCCGCGTTGGCATTTTGCACTCCCTTAGCGGCACCATGGCCATTTCGGAAACCAGCGTGGTGGATGCGGAAAAGCTGGCCATCAAAGAGATCAATGCCGCCGGTGGGGTTTTGGGCAAGCAGATCGAGCCGATTATCGAGGATGGGGCTTCCGATTGGCCAACCTTTGCCGAGAAAGCCACCAAATTGATCGATGTGGACAAGGTGGCAACGGTATTCGGCTGCTGGACTTCGGCCAGTCGCAAAGCGGTTTTGCCGGTGTTTGAATCCAAGCAGCACCTGCTCTGGTATCCCGTGCAGTACGAAGGACAAGAGTGCTCCAAAAACATCTTCTACACCGGCGCTGCCCCCAACCAGCAGATCGAGCCTTCGGTGGAATGGCTGCTCAAGAACAAGGGCAAAGAGTTCTTCCTGGTGGGATCCGACTACGTGTTCCCCCGCACGGCCAACACCATCATCAAGGCCCAGTTGGAAGCCCTGGGGGGCAAAGTGGTGGGTGAAGACTATCTGCCTTTGGGCAACACAGAAGTTACCCCCATCATCAGCAAGATCCGGGCCGCTCTTCCCAATGGCGGTGTGATCTACAACAGCTTGAATGGCGACAGCAACGTGGCCTTTTTCAAACAACTGAAAGGGGCAGGGCTGGGGCCAGATCGCTATCCTTCCATGTCCGTCAGCATTGCCGAAGAAGAGGTGCAGGCCATTGGCCCCGAATTTTTGGAAGGGCACTTTGCCGCCTGGAACTACTTTATGACGGTGGATACGCCTGCCAACAAGAAGTTTGTGGAGGCTTTCAAGGCAGAATACGGCCAAAACCGCGTCACCAACGACCCGATGGAAGCCGCCTACATCATGGTTTACATCTGGAAGCAGGCAGTGGAAGAAGCGGGAACAGTGGAAATCGACGCCGTGCGGCAGGCAGCCTATGGCCAGACCTTTGATGCCCCAGAAGGCTTGGTAACCATGAACACCAATCACCACCTGACCAAGTATGTGCGGATCGGCCAGGTGCGCTCTGACGGTTTGTTTGATGTCATCTTTTCTACGGATGCCGTGGAGCCGCAGCCCTGGAACCAGTTTGTGGCAGAGACCAAGGGCTTTGCCTGCGATTGGTCAGATCCGGCCAAGGGCGGTCGCTACAAAGTCAGCTAGTCCTGGCCAGGGCTGGGATCCCTTGCCGTTTGGATAGGGTCGGGGATCCCGCCTAGATGCTCGGTTAGCCTCCCTAGTTTAGTTGGAAGGAGGATCCCCTGCCGATGACCTTGCTCTTGGATAGCTTGTTCAACGGCCTTAGCATCGGCACCGTCTTGCTGATAGCCGCTCTGGGCTTGGCTATTGTTTTCGGCCTCATGGGGGTCATCAACATGGCCCATGGGGAGCTGATGATGTTGGGGGCCTACACCACTTTTGTGGTTCAAAATGCCTTTCGTCCCCTAGGGGATCCCTGGCGGGATCTGTATATCTTCCCGGCTTTGGTGGCAGCCTTTGCCGTCACTGCTCTGGTAGGGCTGGCCTTGGAGCGGGGGGTGATTCGCTTTTTGTATGGCCGACCGCTGGAAACCCTTCTGGCCACTTGGGGTGTGAGCCTGATCCTGCAGCAGTTTGTGCGCAGCGTCAATTGGGTGCTGGCTTTCCGCTTGGGGGCCTTCGCGGTGCTCTTTTTCGGCGGCTGGTGGCTCTTGGCCAGGCGAACGGCTTGGCCGCGCCTCAAAGGGTGGACGCTGGCGCTGCTACTGGTGCTTTCCACGGCAATTGCAGCGGTGGGGGGGCGGGTGCTGGCGCAAACCTATGCTTTGGCGGTTACCCAGCCTTGGTTCGGCGCCCAGAACAAAGACGTGACGGCTCCCCGGTGGCTGGGGGGTGGGATCCCGGTGGGCAACCTGTTTTTGCCCAATACCCGCCTGTTTATCATCGCCCTCACTGTCTTCTGCATCCTGGGGCTGTACTTCTTCTTGCAACGCACCCGCTGGGGGCTGCGCATCCGGGCGGTTACCCAGAATCGGGCCATGAGCGCCTGTGTAGGGATCCCCACGCAAAAGGTGGATGCCCTTACCTTTGCCATCGGTTCGGGTCTGGCGGGAGTAGCCGGCGTGGCGGTCAGCCTGCTGGGATCCGTGGGGCCGAACACCGGCCAAAACTACATCGTGGATACCTTTATGGTGGTTGTCGTGGGGGGTGTCGGTAAGCTTTTGGGCAGCATTGTGGCAGCGCTTGGGATCGGGATTGCCAACTTTGTCATCGGCTCAGGGACGCTGGCTTTGATTTTTCCCAACGTGCCCATCCTGACCGATACCCTCAACTTTTTTGCCACCACGAGCATGGCCAAGGTGATGGTCTTTGCTTTGATCGTGGCCTTTTTGCAGGTGCGACCTCGGGGCCTTTTCCCCGAAAAAGGTCGTATGGTGGATGCCTAGGGAATGATCTCGCTTGGCGAAAACTCTAGGACCAGACTCTCCATCTTCTACTCCCTCACAAAGCCCATGAAACTGGTTCATTCCCCCCGTGCTGATCATGAAGTGGCTGCTCCCGCCGCGGGTGGGGGTCCCAATTCTTCTCGCAAGCTTCTGTGGGAGGCCGGGATCCTCATCGTTTTGGTGCTGGCCTTGATCTTTGTGGCCCCAACTGTGCTGTCTGGCTTTCGGCTCAACTTGCTGGGGCGGTTTCTGGCCCTCAGCATTGTAGCTTTGGGGATCGACCTCATCTGGGGCTATACCGGCATGCTCAGCCTGGGGCATGGGGTGTTCTTTGCCTTGGGGGGCTACGCTCTAGGGATGCACCTGAAATTGCAATTGCCGGAAGGTCAGATACCGGAGTTTTTCAGCCTCTACGGGGTAACGGAATTGCCCTGGTTTTGGTACCCCTTTTATTCTTTTCCGTTTACGGCTGTTGCTGTTGTCTTGATCCCGGCTTTGGTGGCAGCAGCCCTGGGATATTTGGTGGTGAGAAATCGCATTCGAGGGGTTTATTTCTCCATTCTAACTCAGGCCACCACGATCATTTTCTTTAACTTCTTCAACGGCCAACAGCGCTTAATTAACGGCACCAACGGCCTGACCAACTTCCAGACTTTGTTTGGCCTAGATGTCAACTCGTCCGAAATGCGCTTTGCTGTCTATGTCACTACAGTTCTGGCGGTGGTTTTGGCTTACCTTCTCTGTCGTTGGCTGACCAGCGGCTTATTCGGTCGGATCCTGGTAGCCATTCGAGATGACGAGCCGCGGGTTCGTTTTTCCGGCTACGATCCCACCGGCTTTAAAGTTCTGGTGTTTGCCGTGTCTGCTGCCCTGGCGGGTGTTGCCGGAGCTTTGTTTACCTTGCAAACTGGGATCATCTCTCCCAATGCGATGGCCGTTCCCTTTTCCATTGAGATGGTAATCTGGGTGGCGGTGGGCGGTCGGGCCAGTTTGGTGGGGGCGGTGCTGGGGGCTCTGTTGGTTAACTTTGCCAAGAGCTTGCTGAGCGAAAATTTTCCGGAGATTTGGCTGTTTTTCCAGGGGGGATTGTTCCTGTTGGTGGTGCTGGTGCTGCCGGATGGACTGGTGGGTTGGGTGCGCACCCAAGGCAGGCAACTTTGGGTCACCGTTCAGCTTTGGCGCAGGCGTTTGGCAAATACTTCTCCAGCCTAAATCTGGCTCTCTCTTGAGGATGTCAGTTATGTGCAAGATATAAGTTTAAGGTAAGAGGATCCCATGGGTGAGCCAGCGATGCCAAGTTTCCTCTCCTATTTGATGGGTTTATTTGATGGGTTGAGAATCCGGTTTGACCTTTGGCCTTTCCGTTCTTGGATGTGATCCCTATGCTCACTGCAGCTCCCACCGCCACCCGACAAATTTTACAAACTCAGGATCTCACCGTCAGCTTTGATGGCTTCAAGGCTTTAGACAGGCTGAACTTCTCTCTGGAGGAAGGGGAGCTGCGGGTGGTCATCGGCCCCAATGGGGCAGGCAAGACTACGTTTCTCGATGTGCTGACGGGCAAGGTTAAGCCTACTCGAGGCCGGGTGCTGTTTAAAGGAAAAGATCTGACCAAGCTCAAGGAACATGAGATCTCGATTTTGGGTGTTGGGCGCAAGTTTCAGACGCCGCGGGTCTATCAAAACTTGAGCGTGCGAGAAAACTTGGAGCTATCCCTCAACCCTGACAAAAGGGTTTTTTCCACCCTATTGGGCAAAAAGCATCTGCGAGAAAAAACGGATGCTCTTTTGGAAACCATTGGCCTCAGCCGTAAGGATCGGGTTCCGGCAGGGCTGCTTTCCCACGGAGAAAAGCAATGGCTGGAGATCGGCATGGTGATTGCTCAAGATCCGGATTTGCTGCTGCTGGATGAATGCGTGGCCGGGATGACGGACAAAGAAACAGAAGCTACAGGAGAGTTAATTCAATCCTTAGCCCAAAGCCACACCATTTTGGTGATCGAACATGACATGGTGTTTGTACGACAAATTGCCCGCAAGGTTACCGTTTTACACCAAGGCTCGGTGCTGTGCGAAGGTACCTTTGAGGATGTGAAAAACGACCCGCGAGTGATTGAGGTCTATCTCGGATCCCACAAGGGGAAAAACTAAGCAAAGAGGCTATAGTTCTGTATCTAATCGACTCATGCGCAGGCCTATGAATACGGAAAACGCGACCGCAACACAAAACTTATCCCGAGATGGATCCGGGCCTCTCCTGGAGGTCTCCAACTTGAGGGTTTACTATGGTCAGAGTTTAATTGTGAAGGATCTCTCTTTTAAGATCTTTCCCGGCCAAGCGGTTTGCCTTCTGGGCCGCAATGGTATGGGCAAAACCACCACACTTAAAGCCCTGATGGGACTTCTGAAAGACTGCACAGGCAAAATTGCTTTTGAGGGCCGTCCTATCAACCATTACCCTCCCAATTGGCGAGCCCGCGCCGGTATTGGCTATGTACCCCAAGGTCGAGAGATATTTCCCCGCCTAACGGTTGAGGAAAACCTGCTGGTGGGGCTAGAAGCGGCACCGGACAGAGAACGGATCATACCTGAGTTTGTCTATGACCTATTCCCAATTCTGCGTTCTTTTCTTAAACGGCTGGGTGGGGATTTGAGCGGTGGGCAGCAGCAGCAACTGGCCATCGCCAGAGCTTTGGTGGCAGAGCCCAAACTTTTGCTCCTGGATGAGCCCACAGAAGGGATCCAACCCTCCATCATCATCGAGATTGAAGAAGCCATCACCCGTATTCAAAAGGAGCGGGGCGTTTCGGTGTTGCTGGTGGAGCAGTATTTTGAGTTTGCCCAAAGTCTGGCCGATTACTTTTATCTTATGGAAAATGGATCCCTTATCATGGAGGGGCCGACTGACCAAATGGACGAAGAAAAAGTCCGAGCTCACCTTTCTATCTGAGGTGGCACCTGGAGAGCCTGAAAACCTCTATAACTTTTTTGAGAGCGGCAAATGGCATCCTGCATGTTCCAGAGACCTTGCCTAAACTTCTGGAAAAGCGAGAAGTCCACCTGCGAGGGGATAGGCTAGGGTTAGCCCTGGGCTTCCTTGAGCAGCAGCGTTGGCTAAGCTAGAAACTGTTCAAGATTGCGCTAGCTTGCCATTTCCATCCACAGGTTTGTGTCTCCTCCGATTCACTTCACTGCAGAGCCCTGGCTGCACACCTACAGCGAAATTATCGATGTGCGCTCTCCGGCAGAGTTCGCAGAGGATCATTGGCCGGGAGCCATCAACTTGCCTGTACTCTACGATACAGAACGGGCGGAGGTGGGCACGCTCTACAAGCAGGTGGATCCCTTTACAGCCCGCAAACGAGGGGCAAGCTTGGTGGCCCAGAACATCAGTCGCCACTTGCAAACCCATTTTGCCGATAAAGATCGCGATTACCGGCCCCTAATCTACTGCTGGCGGGGAGGGCAGCGCTCTGCCAGCTTGGCATTGGTGTTGTCCCAGGTGGGCTGGCAGGTTACGGTTTTGCAAGGTGGCTACAAAACCTACCGGGCCTGGGTGCGCCGACAGCTGCAGATCTTGCCCCAGGAATTTACCTACCGAGTGCTCTGCGGACCAACAGGGAGCGGCAAAACCCAGTTGCTTCACCATCTGCGCCAACAGGGATCCCAAGTTCTCGATCTGGAAAAGCTGGCCTGTCACCGGGGATCCCTCCTGGGGGCCGAGTGGGGGGTGCCACAGCCCAGTCAGAAGAGCTTTGAAAGTCAACTGGTGCAGGTTTTTCTCCAGTGGGATCCCGCCAAGCCAGTCTGGGTGGAGGCTGAGAGTGCCAAAGTGGGCCAGCTCCATCTGCCGCCTGCCCTTTGGCAAGCCCTTACCCAAGCCGACTGTGTCGAAGTGCAGTTGCCTCTAAAGGAGCGGGTGAAGGGGTTAATCGCCCACTATCCCCACTGGATTGCTCACCCCCAAGCGCTAAAAGGGAAATTGCTGCCTCTGAAGTCCCGTCTTGGCCAGGCCCGCCTGCAGCGTTGGTTTGAGCTGATCGACGCCCAAGACTGGCCGCAGTTTGTGCAGGAGTTGCTGGAGCAGCACTACGACCCCACCTATCGACACGGGCTGCAGCAAAACTTCAATCGCCTTCGGGCCCGGATTGAGCTGTCCGACCTTTCCGAGACCAGCCTCAGGGAAGCTGCTGCTCGCCTCATCCAGATGCCGCTTGGATCCCCATCGGTCGCGGCTAGGTGAGCACGATAAACTCCAAAGCCCGCAACACCTCAAACCACTCGGAAACTTCCAGCCGAACCGTGGAATCGGCAATCCACCGGCAGCCGGGATAAAAAGACTTGCGGTAGGCCCGAGCGGGATCCTTGTAGTCCACTTCCAATTGAAAGTGATCCGGCAGTGGGCGAGGACGGTAGGCCGACAGCCGCCTCAGGGATCCCTCTACACCTTGGCGGATGGCCTGTAGAACCTGCTGCGGATGTGGCGTAATGACCGACTGGCCTATCCCTTTGTGGGTGACCACCGTCTCGATGTGGGCGTCATAAGCTTTCGCTGCGGCACACACCTCCGCATCTCCGGCTACAAACACAACTGGGACTCCCTCATAGGCAGCCGTGAGGCTGACCAGGTGAAACTCGGCGATGGCCTGGCCGTTCAGCCGGATTTGGCTAACTTCGGTGGTGTAGGTGTGGGCGAGGGGGTTGGCAGCAGATCCGGCGCGGGCATGGTAGCCGATTAGGAGCAGGGCATCGTAACTGCGATCCAACTCTTGCACCATACAGTAGGGGTGGCCGCTCCAGCCGCGGATGAGTTGCACCGGCTCCGGCAACCGTTCGGGGATGAGGTTCCGCCCGGAGTCATGGGCATCTTTGACTGTGATCTGCGTGGCTCCGGCAGCCAGGGATCCCTCACAAGCCGCGATCACTGCTCGGGTCATCTGCTCTCGGAATGCCTCGTAACCCGGCTGGCCGATGGTGGCCTCATCCCAATGGCTGATGCCGGCGATCCCTTCAATATCGGCACTGATATAGACCTTCATGCTTGGCTCAGTAGACTCAGCATTGGATTCTGTTGGGCTTCATCCACCCTCGGATGCCCCTCAGCATCGCTCTGGGCAAGGGATCCAAGCGGTTATTTCCCTTGCGAAAGCTGCCCCTGTCTCTGTTACGGATCCCTTCCCTATTCTCAAGAAGCTCGGATGAAGAATAAAGACTCCGTCCCGCTGAGGGGATCAGAGAGCCACCAAAGAAGCAGATACCCCCTGCTGTAACTCCGACAACAATGAGGCCGGACGCCCCTTATAGGGCCAGGCAAAAGCGTGACGAAAGGCTGCTTCCTGGCAGTGTTTGAGCTGCTCGAAATCGATAATGTCGTGGGTTAGCAGGTTTTCGTACTCAAACGGCAGCCGCACATTGTGCAAGCCGGCGTTGTCGGTGCAGATGGCGATATCCACCCCCGCCTCAAAGCAGCGGTCAAAGACTATCTTGAGGGGCTCCAAACTGGGCAGGGTTCCCGTTTTTAGATAGGTGGTGGGACAAACTTCTAGGCATTGTCCTCGCCGTGCCAGCTCCGGCAGCAATTCTGGATAGTGGAGGGGGATCTGAATGCCGTGGCCGATCCGCGAGACATAGGGCAGCAACTGTGGGTAGCAGCCATCCAAAGTTTCGTACAGGTGGGCAGTGGTTTTCAGGCCGCGGGCCAGCGCATACTTGAACAGCTCAATCCACTCGTCCATCCGTTCGCCGTAGGGCTTGTCTCCCCCGGCCAGGTCGATGGCACACACATACTCCGACTCAGCGGCAGCTTCCACCATGGCCCGGTTGATGTGGCTGGGCAGGCGTGAATGCAAACAGACGATCTGGGTGGTGACGATGGGATACTCCCGCTGCTGGCTGGCCTGCCCCACCGTCTCGATTACCTGGCGCATCTGCTTGAGGCGCTCCCCCTCATCCAGGCTGGGATCCGTGCGCAGGTAGGGAGTGTAGCGAATCTCCAGGTAGGCCAGATCCTCAAAGACGTAGGCTCCCCGCAGCAGGCGGTAGATAAAATAGGGCAGGGTTTCCAGGGTTTGCACCTGTTCCACCAGCGTGTGCAGCTCCAGGTAATCTTCGAGGGTGTTGCGCGGGCGGGTGTAGAACTCCTCGAACTCGGCATAGGTGGGAAAGCGCTCTGCCACAGGGGATCCCTGGCGGTGAAAATAGCGCCACAGAATTCGGGGGACAACCGAACCGCCCAAATGACGGTGCAACTCCGCGTGAAGTGCCATAAACGCTCTACAGTGGCCCGCCAGGGGGCAGACTTGGTTTGTTTAAGTACTATTTCTACTCTTATCCTACTCTTATCCAACCGCCTCAGGCTTGTCCAGGTCTAATCCCGCAAGCCCGGCTAGAAGTTTAGATCGTCAAGCCGATCCCCTGCCCATCGTGATAGGCGGCCAGCAGTAGGTCGGTGGTGGTATCCCAAGCAATCTCGCCCGAGCGCGATAGAGCAATGGCCCCAAAGGAGCGGCGACGTTGGCGGGCCTCTTGAAAAGACTTGGCCATGGCAGCCTTCAGGCTGAGGCCATCTTCCACTCGAATCACAATCCGCGCCGCCAAGCTCTCATCCAAAATATCTTCCCCAACACCGGTACAACTGACTCCCGCCACCGCACTGGCATAGGTTCCCGCTGGAGTGGCCGAATCGCTTACTCGCCCCACCCGTTCAAACCCCCGCCCGCCGGTGGAGGTGCCGGCACAGATTTGCCCCTGTTGATCCAGCGCCACCGCCCCCACCGTGCCCATGGCCAGAGCAGTGAGAACCCTAGTTGGGGGATGGGTTTGACGCAACTGCACCCACTCTTGAACCCGCTTGAGAGTGGCCGGATCATAAACCGGCAACTGCAGCTCCCGCGCCAGCTCTGCTGCCCCTTGTTCGGCCACCACGCGATCCGGGCTTGATTGCAGAGCCTGGGCCATGAGGATGGGATGCTGAACTCGGCTGACGTTGATCACCCCGCTAAAAGACTGGGTGGCCCCGTTCATGAGAGCGGCGCTCATGCGGATTTGCCCATCCGATTGCAAGACCGACCCCGTCCCGGCATTGTAGAGCGGATCATCCTCCAGCAACTGGCAGGCATGCATCACCGCCGCCTCGGCACTCTGCCCAGCCAACAGCAGCTCGTAGGTGCTCTCCACCACCTGCTGCAGGGATCCCCTCACTTTTTCCAGGCTGCTTTCCCCTTCCAGGGCGCTGCCGGCTCCGCCGTGGATGATCAGTTTGGGCTGAGGCATGATGAGATCGGTTACCTTGTGAGAACAGTGGAAGACTATATTTTGATTTTCGGGTACAACATCCACCCATGCATCTGCTCCATCCCAGGGATCCCAACGCAAAGGGAGAGGGAGCCTTAAGATAATCCTGTAGATTTGCTAAGCATAGATACTCAAGGGCGATTCTGGTAAAGGGCTGTCGGATTGCAGCCGGTAGGGATCCCCCTGATGGTATGGCACAAGCGAGGTTACATCCATGGCGCTGCCCAGCTTGCACGAGTTTCCTTGGCTGACCACGGTCATCGCTTACCCTGTGTTGGCCGCCCTATTTATTCCCCTGATCCCAGCACCGGCTGGGGATCCCAGTACCCGCGCCTACGCACAAAAGTTGGCCGAGCGGATCCGCTGGTTTGCTTTGTTCATTGCGGTCACGGATCTGCTGATTCTGCTGGCCGGCTTCTATGTCGGCTACGATCCCGGCCAGACGGGCTTGCAACTGCTGGAGCGCTACACCTGGGTACCCCAAGTGGGCTTGAGTTGGTCGGTGGGGGCTGATGGCCTCTCCATGCCCCTGATCCTGCTCACGGCGTTTATCACTACCCTAGCCATCTTGGCCGCTTGGCCGGTCACCCTCAAGCCTCGCCTCTTCTACTTTTTGATGCTGGCCATGTATGGCGGGCAGATCGGGGTGTTTGCCGTGCAGGACATGTTGCTGTTTTTCCTGATGTGGGAATTGGAGCTGATCCCGGTGTACTTGCTCCTCTCCATTTGGGGGGGATACAACCGCCTGTATGCGGCCACCAAGTTCATCCTCTACACGGCCCTCAGCTCCCTGTTTATCTTGGTGGCAGGTCTGGCCATGGCCTTCTACGGGGATCCCATCAGCTTTGACATGACGGATCTGGCCCACAAGACCTATCCACTCACCTTCCAACTGCTGATGTATGGGGCCTTCCTCATTGCCTATGGGGTGAAGCTGCCCATTTTCCCCTTGCACACTTGGCTGCCCGATGCCCACGGCGAGGCCACTGCGCCGGTGCACATGTTGCTGGCCGGGATCCTGCTCAAGATGGGGGGCTATGCCCTGATGCGCATGAATGCGGGCATGCTGCCGGATGCTCATCTTTACTTTGCGCCAGTGCTGATCGTGTTGGGGGTGGTGAACATCATCTTTGCCGCCCTCACCTCTTTTGCCCAGCGCAACCTGAAACGGAAGATCGCCTATTCTTCCATCAGCCACATGGGTTTTGTGCTCATCGGTATCGGATCCCTGACCGAAATCGGCATGAGCGGGGCCATGTTGCAGATGATCTCTCACGGACTTATCGGGGCCAGCCTGTTCTTCTTGGTGGGGGCCACCTACGACCGCACCCATACGCTGGAGCTGGAGGAAATGGGCGGCGTTGGCCTGAAGATGCCCAAGATCTTCTCCATGTTCACCGCCTGCTCCCTGGCTTCGCTAGCCCTACCCGGCATGAGCGGCTTTGTGGCCGAGATCATGGTGTTTATCGGCATGGCCACCACCGATGCCTACTCTCTCCCCTTCCGGTTGGTGGTGGTTTTCCTGGCAGCAGTTGGGGTGATCCTGACCCCCATCTACCTGCTGTCGATGTTGCGGCAGATTTTCTTTGGCCCAGAGAACAAAGAGCTCACCGAACACGAAGAGTTGGTGGATGCCGAGCCGCGCGAGGTGTTCATCATTGCCTGTCTGTTGATCCCCATCATTGGCATTGGCCTCTATCCCAAGCTGGTGACCAGCCTCTACGACCAATCCACCAACGCCTTGGTGGCGCTGCTGCGGCAGGAACTGCCCCAAACTGGTGAGACGGTTGCCCAAGCCCCTGCCCTCTACAACAACTGAATAATAATGTTGAATTGAGATGAGAACTGAGGGTCGGAAAGGGATCCACTCCCTTTCTATCCCCTATTGGGCTTGCGGCCCTCACCAGCTTGAACTTGCATCCAGCCAAACAAAGTTGCAATTGTCAGTTGGATCCCTGAGGCGAAGGCGGGAGCGGGGATCACCTCTTGGGGATCCTCATGTACTGTCGGCTGCTGCCCGGCAGGGTAGGCGAAAACAACCCTTTCTTCGGGATCCACCACCCACCCCATTTGGCAGCCGTGATCCAGGCCGATCAAGATTTTTTTGACCAGCTTCATTGGATTTTGATCGGGAGAGAGAATCTCGATCATCCAATCCGGGCAAAAGGGGATGAGATTTTGAATGGTGCCATCTTCATCCACAGGGATCCGATCCCAGGGGATCACAGAAATATCGGGCACAATCGCATAACCGGCAAAGGTACAGCGCAGCTCTGGAAATGCCCATCCAAGGCGCTTAGGTTTGAGGTTTGCATTGATGAACGAAGTGAGTTCCCCTTGCAGTAAACTATGTTTTCCCTGGGGCATGGGCTTCTGGATAATTTCTCCTTCAATGAACTCGCTAGCCGGCTGAGTTTCCGGCTGTTGTAGAAAGTCTTCCAGAGTTAGAGGCTTGGCAGATAGACTGACCATGGCTTGCTCCTATCACGCTGCTATCTGATAACAATGGGTTCAGAGAATATCAGAGCCGGTCAAAACAGATCCCTGTCGCGTTGCTGCCAAGTCATTTGGCGGTCATAGGGGCTTTTGCCGGAAAACAACCCCATCAGCGGCCCCAAAATGGCCCCAAACACAAAACCGCCTGCATGGGCCCAGTAAGCAATTCCCCCACCCTGCATACCGATATTGGTAGGCGTCTGTAGGCTGGCAATGCCGTAGAAAGCTTGCTGGATGAACCAAAAGCCTAGGAACACCCAAGCCGGAACGTAGAGGGTTGTGATGAAAATACCCAAGGGCACCAGGGTCAGAATCTCGGCCCGTGGAAAACGCAAAATATAGGCTCCCAATACGCCAGCAATAGCGCCGCTTGCCCCCAGTGAAGGAATGGGGGATCCCATATCGAAAAACCACTGCGTTAGCGCAGCCAAAGCTCCGCAAGCCAGGTAAAAGATGAGGTAGCGCACATGGCCCAAGCGATCCTCAACGTTGTTGCCGAAAACCCACAAAAAAAGCATGTTCCCGCCAATGTGGAGAAAGCCCCCATGCAGAAATTGTGAGGTGAATAGGGTTACCCATTCTGGACGCGACGAAGAGGTGATCTCCCCTCGAAAACTGGCCGTCAACTCTACCGGTACCACTGCCCACTCCCGGAAAAAAGCTGCCAGCTCTTGTGGCGACAGGGTTAGCTGGTACAGAAAGACTAGAATATTAACGATCACCAGGGCATAAGTGACATAGGCTGTGCGGGTGGTTGGGTTGCGATCTTGCAGGGGTACCACAGTTAAGATCCAGTCGACGTCACCCTCTAGCCTAGCCTGTTCTTTTCTGCCCCCCCAGGTTCACCTCTAAACCCCTACCTGAGGCTACACTAGGGTAACCTGCTGGGAGCTTTGCTGGTGAACCTATTTCAGTTTTCAGTCAAGCCCGCCCGGCAGAGGATAAACTGCAAGGCTGGACTAGAGGAGTGGATTGATGTCCGAGGTTGAAAGCCCCACTGCCCCGCTCAAGTTTTTGATCGTCGAAGATCATCCAGAGGTGGCTCAAAACAACTGTGAGTGGCTGCAACGCATTGCAGCAGATGCTCAATGTATTACGGTCACCAATCCCATGGACGCCATCCTGCGGCTGCAGCGGGAACAACCAGACTTGGTTGTAGCCGATCTGCTCTATGGTCAAACCAGCGGAGAGCAGTCTGCCGAGCCTGGCCTAGAGTTCCTGCGCCATATCTTTGAGAACTACCCAACCTTGAATGTGATGGCCTATTCCAGCGAGCCGCTGCTGCTCACTCCATTGGTGGGCCTGATCAGCAAACACCAGGGTGGGTTTGCCGCGGTCAACAAAATGGAACGGCGCACCGTGTTTCTGGAGGGGGCCAAAAGCGCCCTGAATGGAGAATTGCGCATGCCGCGGGAGTTGCGCGGTCTTACGAAGCTGACAGAACGAGAAATTGAGGTCTTGAACTTGCTCTGCAAAGAAGCCCTCACCGATCAGGCCATCGCAGATCGCATTCACACCAGCAAGAAGACCGTACAAAACTGTATCCAGAGGCTCAAAGAAAAGTTGGATATTTTCGGCTCTGAGGATGAGATCAATGCTCGCGTTGCCATGTGTATGACAGCCGTTCAGAAAAAGATTATCCAGTGGTAAAGGCTGAAGGCCAGCAGTGACTTGCATCTGCGGCCAGCTCCAGCTTGGGGTACTGGCAAAGGCTTAGTCAAAGCCAGAAGAAGAGAGGCGGAGCTCTCCGGCTGCCATTTTCCAATTCTTCCAGCCATCAGACAGCTTTCAACTGGGATCAGCGGATCCCCAGTGCAGAGGCAAACACACTGTGGCCCACTATGGCCTCTACCACAACACTGATGGCAAACCCCAGCATGGCCAGCCGTCCGTTCCATCGCTCGGCCTTCTCCGTCCAGCCAATCTCCCACTCCGGCGGGGTATCGCCGTCTTGACCGTACTGCGGTACATACCGCGGGCGCTCAGCGCTTTCCCAGCCAGCAGGGCGCTTGGAGTTGAAGAAAGCCATCGAGCCAATTGCAACAGCGGCCACCAGCCCGGCCACCATGACGGCAATGTAGGGGAGGAAGGGATTGTCAAGCATCATCGGACTGTCGAGAGGGATGAAGGGTGAAAAAGCTCCCAAAAAGGGTAGAGCCGTAACATCTCAAAGCCGAAGAGAAAGTCTGTGAGATGTCCAATGTGGCTCTACCGAAAAGTTCTTTGACAGATTATTGCAGGTTATTGCAGACCTAGCCACTGGGCGAGAGTGCTGGCAAAAACACTGTGGCCCAGCACCGCTTCTGTAGCAATGCTGATCACCAAGCCCAACATGGCCAAGCGTCCATTCCAACGCTCCGCTTGCTCTGTCCAGCCTGGGATCCAGTCGTTGGTGGTGTCGTAGTACTGGGCAACAGAAGCGGAGTCCAGACGAGAAGGGATTCTGGGAGACGATTGCATTGCTAATACCTCGTATTGGTTGCTGTAACTAAACTTAACACAAAGTTACATTTTGTGACAAGCTTCGCTTTCAGGTCAGGGAGGAAGGGATCCCTGGATGCTGGAAGGGATTGGGCGGATGGGTTTGCCGAAGGCTGGCCGGAAGCGATGTCATACTGAGGGAAGCAGGCTTTTTGCGCAGACCATGGCGGTATCCCCCCTTTCTTCTCTCAAGCTTGACCATTCTTTCGATCTGGCTGCCCAGGTGCGGTCAGATTTTCCGATTTTGCAGCGCCAGGTCAACGGCCACCCGCTAATCTACTTTGACAATGCCGCCACTTCTCAAAAGCCACTGGCGGTTATGCAGGCGATGGATCATTACTATCGACACTGCAACGCCAACGTGCATCGCGGGGTGCATACGCTGAGCAACGAAGCCACAGATGCCTATGAGGGGGCGCGGGAAAAGATCGCTCGGTTTGTGAACGCGCCTTCTCCTCAGGAGATCATCTACACCCGCAATGCCAGCGAAGCCATCAATCTGGTGGCCTACAGTTGGGGCTTGAGCCATCTGGAGCGGGGGGATGAGATCGTCCTCTCGGTGATGGAGCACCACAGCAACCTAATCCCGTGGCAATGGGTGGCCCAGAAGACGGGAGCCCACCTCAAGTTCATCCAGATCACGCCAGAGGGAGAGTTGGATCTGGAGCACTACCAATCTTTGCTCAGCGACCGCACCCGCTTGGTGGCGGTAACCCAGGTCTCCAACATGCTGGGATCCATCAACCCCGTTCAGGAGATTACTGAACTGGCCCATCGTTACGGAGCCAAGGTTTTGCTGGATGCCTGCCAGAGCGTGCCCCACATGCCTGTGGATGTCCAGGCGCTGGATTGCGATTGGTTGGCCTTTTCGGGGCACAAGATGTGTGGCCCAACGGGGATTGGCGTCCTCTACGGCAGGCGGGAGCTGCTGCGAGCGATGCCCCCTTTTTTGGGTGGGGGAGAGATGATCGCCGATGTGTACTGGGATCACGCCACCTATGCGGATATCCCCCACAAATTTGAGGCTGGTACGCCGGCGATTGCCCAGGCGGTGGGGCTGGGGGCAGCCGTAGATTACTTGAGCCAGATCGGTCTGGAGCGGGTTCATGCCCATGAACAAAGGTTGATTACCCACCTGTTGGACGGGATCCAGCACATAGCGGGTATTACGGTTTATGGCCCCAAGGATCCGGCGCGACGGGCAGGGCTGGTCAGCTTTTCGGTGGAGGCCGTCCATCCTCACGACCTGTCTACCTTGCTGGATGAGCAAGGCATTGCCGTTCGAGCGGGGCACCACTGCACTCAACCCCTCCATCGCTATTTGGGAGTACAATCCACTGCCCGAGCCAGTGTTTACCTGTACAACACGTTGGCGGAGGTGGATCGCTTTTTAGACGTGTTGGCAGAAGCGGTGGAGTTCTTCGGCGCTGCCCTAAGCTAGGGATCCGGGATAGACCTCTGAAGAGATGAGCATGCCTCTAACCCCCAAAACCCTGAACTTTGCTGAATTTACTGAGCTTTAGGCGGTTTGGCAAAAGTCATTGAGAGGGATATAGTAGACCAAGTTTCCCCCTGATCCTTGAGTCCACCGCAACGGTTGCCGGGAAGTGAAGGGGGAAAGCGCTCGGGGGGTATTCCTCAGGGCTTTGCGGGATACCGCCTTCCTGTTTGGACTCCGTCCCGCTGACGCGAACAGAGATAGGCAGGATGCGATCGCTTCTTTCCTGAACCATGTTCAGGAGAGTTCAGCGTGAATGTATCAGGTAGACTCATGCCTTGGGATCTGGGGCGGTTCTGGAACACGCTCACCTACTATGAGGCCCTGCCTTGGGCTGAGGTGTGGCGTCGGGTTCAAAATGGGTTCCAGGCCGTGGAGGATGATTTTGTGCCACCTTCTCTTTCCGAGCCGGTCGCTATCCAGATAGGGGTGGTGGGGGAAGGTTTGCCTGACGGGTTGGCGGAGGCCCTGCGGCAGCAGGGCGTGGAGGTGAGCCATACGCCAGATTGGGCGACAGCAACCGTGATCCTAGGTTTGGGGGATCCACCAACGGCCAAGGCTTATCTGGAGCAATTGCGCAGCAGTGGGCAAACGGAGCGGATGCTGTTCGACTTTCGCCGGCCCAACCCGGATTTGCATCGGTTTTGGGGCATTTTGGACGATGTGGTGATGGGCGGGGCGAGCCAAAGCCAACTGCTCTGGGGAAAGGAGGAGCTGCTGTTCGCAGGCCAGGTTTCCACGGCCAACTTTGGGGGGTTTGTTTCCACGCGCACCCGCAATTGGCAGCCGCCGCTGGACTTGTCGGGGTTTGCCGGTCTGGAGCTGCGCCTGCGAGGGGATGGGCAGCGGTATAAGGTCTTACTGCGGGATCAAGGCGGCTGGGACAGCCCCGCCTACGGCTATGCGTTCGACACTGCGCCGGGAGAAGAGCAGACCGTTCAGATCCCCTTTGCGGAGATGGTTGCCACGTTCCGCGCCCGCCTTGTGCCTTCGGCTCCTGCGCTCAATACTCGCCAGATCTGCTCTCTGCAGGTGATGTTGAGCAAGTTTGAGGCGGATGGCCGCTTGAACCCCCGTTTCCGACCGGGGCCTTTTCAACTGGGCTTGCGCTGGATTGGGCTGTATCGTCGGGAGCCTCTGCCGCAATTGATCGGGGTGGCGCGGGGATCCCTTGCCCCGGAGTGGATAGCTGCCCTGCAGGGTAGCTCCAGCCGTTGGTGTGGGGTGGAGATTCCGGTAGAGACAGAGGGATCCGCTCTGGCAGCCCAGTTGCTCCGCCTCCTGCGCTCGCCTCAGAGCGTGGGCCGGGTGGTGTCTTCAGAAGCTTTCCATGCCTAGCTTTCTGGGCCGCCTCAAGGGATCCCTGGGGATGGGGCTTTTGGCCGGCCTGTGGCTGTGGGTAGGTCAGGGGATCCCCTACCTGTTCGACTGGGATGAGCTGATCTACGCCAGCTTGGCGCGGCAGATGCTGGCCAGCGGGGATCCGCTCTCGTTGGCGATCAACGGGGAGCCCTTTTTTGAAAAGCCGCCCCTGTTTTTTTGGCTGCAGGCCCTGTCCATGGCTGTTTTAGGGATGAACGAAGGGGCAGCGCGCTTGCCCAATGCTTTTGCTGGCGGGATCACGGTGGCGCTGCTGGTGGGGTGGGGATCCTGTCTGGGCGGGATGGGGTTCGGCTGCCTATGGGGGATCTTGCTGCTGACGGGCTACCTGCCCTTGTTTTTTTACAAAACCGGCCTCATCGACCCGCTGTTGAATCTGGGGATGGGGGTGGGTCTGGGATCCCTTTGGGCCGCCGAGGAGGCCTGGCGGGCCGGGTACTCTGGACGCAGGTGGAGAGCGGTGGGGGCGCTGGCTCTGGGCTTGGCGGTGTTGGCCAAAGGGCCAGTGGGGTTGGTGTTGCCCCTGGCTATCTGGATCCTCTACAAGCTCTGGCAACGGGATCCTCCCCTTCGATGGGGGGAGAGCCTGGTTTTCCTCAGCCTAGCTGTGGCTGTTCCCCTCACTTGGCTGGCGTTGGAGGGGGTGCAACGGGGGCCAGAATGGGTGGAAGAGTTTGGGCGCTACCAATGGCGCATCCTCACCAGCTCAGATGGGCATCCCGGCCCGGTTTATTTTCATCTGTTGGCCTTTGCCCTAGGGTGCTTTCCCTGGGGTTCTTTGGCTTTGGCCGAGATCCTGCAGCCCATCCCCAGGAGCGTGGGCTCGGTGGATTTGACTCGGCGGGCAGAATCTCTGCTGTTGGTGGCTTTTGGGGTGGTGCTGGCCCTGTTTTCGCTGCTGGTGCAAACCAAGCTGGTTCACTACACCTCGCTGCTGTACCCCATTGGGGCCTACTTTGCTGCCCTGCGCTTGCAGCGCCTGGTTGCTGAGAAAAGAGGGCCCAGTTTTTGGGAAAGTGCCTGGATCCTGCTCAGTGGCTTGTTTTGGCTGGCCCTGTGGCTATTGCTGCCTTGGCTGGGATCCCAGGACCCCGCTGGGCTAGTCCAAGCATGGGTCTTTGCCGGCATCCCTGACGACTTTTCCAGCAGCTTGGTGCTGGGATACCTGCAGGCTGAGGTGGAGTGGCCGGTGTTGACCTACGTCCCCGCCGCGATCCTGCTGCTGGGAATTCTCCTTTGGAGTCGAGGACGGCGGCGGGCTTGGGGCTGGACAGTTTTGCTCTTGGCCACGGGACTGAGCGCCCAACTGGCCTGGTGCTGGGTCTTCCCCCGCCTGCTGCAACACACCCAGGGAGGAGCCGTCCACTTTTTCCGGCAGTTTGCCACTTCCGAAAACAACGCCCAGCCGGCTCTCTCTGGAACGGTGGGCCTGTACGGCTTTCGCTCTTTTGTACCCTATTTTTATGGCCCGCTGCAGGTTCCCTACGCCGCCAGCCCAGAAGAGCTGGCCGACTGGCAAGCCCAGGGGCAGGCGCCCGACTACCTGGTTACCTGGGATCCCTTTGTAGCTGAACTTACAGCTCCCGAGGGCGAACAGGCAGCCATTCTGGGATCTTGGCGGGTCGTCGAGCGCCGCAGTCCCTTTTGGCTGTTGAAAAAAACCTCTTCTCCTCCCTAGGCCCCAGATGAGCCAGTACGTGCTGCGCATCAGCGATATTCCTGCCCAAGATCGTCCCCGCGAGCGGCTGCTCAGCCAAGGGGCAAGGCACCTCTCCCACGCCGAGCTGCTGGCCATCTTGCTCAACACTGGCCAGGGGCCAGGCAAGCTCTCGGCAGTCGGCCTCGCCCAGTTGCTCCTGAAAAAATTGGAAGCCCAAGGGGATCCCTTGGCCCAGTTGCGCCAGGTGGAAGCCGGAGAGCTGATCCAGATCGAAGGCATTGGCCCGGCCAAGGCAGCCACAGTGTTGGCCGCCATCGAGCTGGGACGACGGGTGTTTTTGAGTCGTCCGCCAGACCGGACAGCCATTGAGTCGCCAGAACAAGCGGCTATGGCTCTGAGTGGTGACTTGATGTGGGAATCTCAAGAGCACTTTGCCGTCTTGCACTTGGATGTCAAGCACCGTCTGCTCAGCCAGCAGATTGTAACCCGGGGCACCGCCACCGAAACCCTGTCTCATCCGCGGGAGACTTTCCGCAGCGCCATCAAACAGGGGGCCAGTCGCATCCTGGTGGCCCACAACCACCCTTCCGGCAGCTTGGATCCCAGCCCAGAAGATCTTGCCCTTACCCGGCAACTCTTGCAGGCGGGGCAGCTGCTGCAGATCCCGGTCTTGGATCACCTTATCCTCGGCGGCGGACAGTTCCTCAGCTTGCGCCAACGCACCAACCTTTGGCAGGAGTTTCCCCAGCCGGAGTAGTCTTCACCCCCAGCCTTTCTCCCAGAGAGAGAGTAGAATCAAGGCAACGGACAGGTTCGCCGTCTTTGGGTTGGCCGCGCCCAAGGGATCCCTGTATGGCTCTCAAGCATCCGGGAGTGGCTCAAAACGCATCCCCACCTTGAGCTGGCCGCCATTGACCAGGTCCCAAGCGGACTGTTCTTTTTTGCCAGGCAGCTGCGCCCGCCGGATCAACAGGGATCCCTCTCCGGTGGCTACATAGACTCCTTCTCCCCTGGCCAATCCCACCACCTCGCCAGGGCTGCCTTGGGGGAGATCGCCAGGGGGTGGGTGCAACTGAGGAGAGGCAGAGCGGACAATTTTGATCCGCTGCCCCCTCAAACTGGTGAAACAGTCGGGAGAAAAGGCGCGGATTTGGTTGTGCAAGGCCTGGGCAGGGCGCTGCCAGTCGAGGTGAAAGTCTTGTTTTTTGAGCAAAGGGGCGTAGGTTGCCCGGGATCCATCCTGAGGAATAGGGGTGAGTTCCCCTTTCTCCAATTTCAAGAGCGTTTCCACCAAGAGTTCTGCCCCCAGTTGAGCCAGTTGGGGTGCCAATTCTAGGCTGGTTTGCTCTGGCCCAATGGGTAGCTTGGCCTGGAGCAGGATGGCCCCCGTATCCATTCCCTCATCCATGAGCATGGTGGTCACGCCGGTCTCGGTTTCGCCGTTGGCAATAGCCCACTGGATGGGGGCAGCGCCACGATAGGCGGGCAGGAGGGATCCATGCACATTCACACAGCCCAGCTTGGGCATCTGCAACACCGTCAGGGGCAAGATCTGGCCATAGGCCACCACCACAAACACATCGGCAGCCAGCGCCTCCAGAGCCGCCAGCACTTGGGGATCCCGCCGTAGGCGGACAGGCTGCCACACCGGGATCCCGTGGGCCTGGGCGAGAACCTTGGTAGGGGGGGGAAGCACCTTTTGCCCTCGCCCCTGGGGCCGATCCGGCTGACAGACCAATCCCACCACTTCAAAGGGAGACTGCGGCTGCAACAGGATCTGCAGCGAAGGCAGGGCAAACTCTGGCGTGCCGAAAAAAACAACCCGCATGGCCAACCCCAACGAGCACTGTCCTTCAGAATACGCTCAGCCAGCGGCTGCAAACGCTCGGCTACTTACTATCTCCTCCGTCAACTGACACCCGGAGATTCAGTCTGGGAGGCAGGAGAAGGGGGTGGCGGCTTATCCAGCGGAGAGATTTCTCTCTCTGAGATGGGGGATCGCCCGGTCAAGGGCACCTGCGGGGACTGCCAAAAGGCAGGCTGTTTGAGATCGAACTCTTGGCTCCAGGCCGGGAAAAAAGAGCCCAGTTTCTGCCCAGAAAGCCGCAGCCGTTGCAAAAAAGTCCATTCCAGACGGGTTAAGGCTCGCCGCAGAAAATCCTTAGCCCAATCCGGATCCGGGGCTTCTGCCGCCTGCAAGTTCACCTGCAGGAGGCCCAGTTTGGGATGGAAATGAACCCGTGCTTGGATCCCTTCCGGACGCAACAGGTAATTGAACACCTGCTGGATGGCCACCTCATCCCCCCGCTGAGCGCGATACAGAGGGCTGTTGGGGTTGGGCTGGGGCTGATAGCGCCACTCGCGGTGCCATTCCGGGATCCCTTCATTGGCCAGAAAGCCAAACAGCTCCACCTGACGCTGCCTGTGGGTCAGCGCCATTTGCTCCAAGGCCGGCGAGAGGCTCCCCAGCAAAGCATCCGGCTCAGGCAAGGGATCCCCCTCTAGGCGCAGCAACAGGCGGTGGCCGGAAAGCCGCGCTTGTACCTGAAGATGGCCCAACCCCAGGGATCCCAGGGCTTTTTGCAGATCGGCCAAAATGGCGGGCAGAGGAGCCTGAACATCCAAAGAATCGCTCACCGACAAAAGATCTCCAACAAGCCCTAACCCAACCTAGCCAATTTCCAAGGTTGCTTGGATCCCTGGGATCGTCGGCCAAGATGGGCAGATCCATTCTGCTTTGGATAATTGCTAGATCCCCAGGATCAGGCGAGCTGCAGCGAACTGAGTTAACCTCAGCAACGGCTACAGCCCATAGAAATCCGGCCCGGATCCCTCGTAGCTGGGGTTGACCCGCAAGTTTAAGTGGGGACAGATGATCTCGCAGGTGCGGCACTGGATGCAGTTTTCCAAAGACATGGCATGGGAGCGGATCCCATGTTGGTCGCGGATGTGGTGTACCTCTGCTGTGCAGTCGGCCACGCAGGGGGTGGGGCGATTCAGCTTGTCGTAGGTGGCGATGCACCGGCGGCAGGTTTCGGCGTCGAACTCCAAGATATGACGGTTGCCTTCGGGGTAGCGGGGATCCGCGAAAAAAACCGCATCGGGCCGCGAGAAATAGCCCGGTCGAGAGGCCAATTCCTGGGAAGCCAAGGTTGTGGGGGCCACAAAATCCGCTTGAATGGCAGCGTGGGGGGCCACATAGCCTCGCGGGGGTGGCTCGCTGGGGCTGACCCGCCCGGTGAGCAGGGTGTAGGCGCGCAGAGTTTCTCGTCCGCGGCGAACGGGATCCTGTAAACCCCAGCGCAGGGATCCCAGCCAGGGGTGGCCGGCATCGACGCTGCGGCACACCTGAGGTAAGTATTCTTCCAGCAGGCGGGAGTTTTCCAAAAAAGCCTCGCGGAAGTAGCGGCTGCGGTAGAGGTTTTGCCCCACTGCACTTTCCATCACCGCCTTTTGGTAGTCGGTTTGGATGCGCAGATCCCCTTTCAAGAAGCCATCGTGAATGAGGCCCGCCGCCAGATAGCCGGTTTCCATGGCATTATCCACCCCGGCCAAGCTGCCCACATCCAACACCCCCAGCGCATCCCCCAACAGCAGGGCTCCCTCAACGCCAAACCGGGTGGGCAGGCTGTGGTAGCCCCCTTCGGGAATCACGGCAGCCCCGTACTTGAGCAACTTGCCGCCGGCAATCAGGGACTGGATCCAGGGGTGAGCTTTGAACTCCTGCAGACGCTGCTGGGGATTAAGGTTGGGGTTCTTGCTGTCTAGGCCGATGATCAGACCTAAGGCCAGGCGATTGTCTTTGAGGCCATAGACAAAGCCCCCGCTGAAGCTGCCATCCAAAACCGGGTAGCCCAAGGTATGCCACACCTGCCCCTGCAGGGACTGGGGGATCTGCCACACCTCTTTGACCCCCACCGACCACAATTGCGGGTTGGGGCGCAGTTGAAACTTCTCGATGAGATCTTTGGAAATGAAGCCTTTGTCGCCAAAGCAGGTGAGTTCGGCAAAGATACAGTCTTCGTACACTTGGCCAGAATCGCTTGCCCGTACCCCGATCACCCGCTCCCCCTCGTAGAGGATTTCATGGGCGGCAAAGCCGGGGAACACATCGAGGGTAACATTTGGGATCCCTTTGGCTTTTTCCTGCAGGGTTTCGGCCAGCCAACGGATGACGTGGCTGAGGGTGAGAATGAACTGCCCCTGCTTGCGAAATCCCGGCGGGATCACCGCTTCCGGCAGATCCCAGCGCTGTTGGGATCCCAGCACGCTCAAGTGATTGGCTTCCACCCGGCCTTCGTGGGGAAATCCTTGGCTTTCAAAATCGGGGAAGAGCTTGGCGATCACTTGGAGGTTGCAGATGGCGCCACTGACGATGTGACCGCCGAATTGGCGGGCTTTTTCCAAAATGGCAATAGAGATTTTCAGCCCAGAGAGCTTGGCCAGATCCAAAAGGCGGTGGGCCAAGATCAAGTTGGAGGAGCTTCCCCCCACCAAAAGAAGGTCGTAGCGGATGGCTTCACTCATAGTCCCCCACACGGTAGCTCTGGATACCCTGCCTGTATCCTAAAAAGGGGAAGGGGAAAGGGGGCAAAACTTTAGACCTTCTCAAGCCTCTGGTTGAGCCGCCAGCAAAATGATTGTCATTGGCTTAATGTCGGGCACCTCTGTAGACGGGATCGATGTAGCCATCGTCCGCATCGAGGGCGACGATTCCCTACAGTGGGAGTTAATGCATTTCCAGACGATCCCCTATTCCCCAACGCTGCGAGCGGAGATTTTGCGGGCTGCGGATCCCAAAACCGGCACGGTAGATCGCATCTGCGCCTTGAACTTTCGTTTGGGCCGAGCTTTTGCCGAAGCGGCCTTGCAAGGGATCCAGGCGGCCCATCTCACCCCCCAACAGATCGATCTCGTCGGCAGCCATGGCCAAACCCTTTGGCATAACCCCAGTGGGCCAGAAGCTTCGACTTTGCAAATCGGTGAAGCTGCAGTTATTGCCGAGCTGACCGGGATCCCGGTGGTGAGCAATTTTCGGGCGCGGGACATGGCGGCAGGAGGCCAAGGCGCACCTTTGGTAGCTTTTGTGGATTGGCTGCTGTTGAGGCATCCCCACCTTCATCGTGTGGCCCAGAACATCGGCGGCATTGCCAACCTCACCTATCTCCCCAGCCTCTGCAGTGGGGGATCCCCCTTGGCCTTCGACACTGGCCCCGGCAACATTTTGATCGATCTGGCGGTGATGCGGGCCAGTCAGGGACATCAAGCCTTTGATCGCGATGGAAAATGGGCTGCCCAAGGCCAAGTCCACTGGGAAAAAGTTGCAGAATGGATGCGGGATCCCTATTTTCAAAAGGCACCGCCCAAAACCACTGGTCGGGAGTATTTTGGATCCCTTTATTTGGAGCAAATTTGGACCCAATTTATATCTGCTCACGACTGTATTGCCACCCTCACGGGGTTCACAGCCTGCTCCATTGCCCAAGCCTATAGGGACTTTTTACCTAGGATCCCAGATCAAGTTATCCTCAGCGGTGGCGGCACCCAAAACCCTGTTCTCATGCAACTGCTGCAGGAGCAACTGCCGACCACAACCCTGTTGACTTCCGACCAAGTGGGGATCCCTTCTAAGGCCAAAGAGGCTCTTGCCTTCGCGGTATTGGCCTATAAAACCTGGCAAGGTAAGACCAACAATTTACCGGAAGCAACTGGGGCAAGACATGCTGCCATCTTGGGCCAAATCACACCCTCTTGTCGTAACCAGTCCTAACTCATCTGTATCGTTATCTCCAACAAGCTTGAGCCATTCCTCATACTCCCGAGGAAAGAGAAATGTCCGGAATTGCGGCGGAGCCTCTGCCGAATCCAGATCTCGCTAGGATGTCACGCAAGGCTGAGAAAAGCGATAAAGTTACCTTGCCAAGATCTATAAATCAAAAGCCCTAGTTCTTATGAAGGATCGTCCTCTGCCTCCACTTCTGCTGGCAATCATGATTTTTAATTTCTTCATTCTCTTTGGCTGTAGTGTTGTCCGGCATCACCTGTTTCAGTCTGGAGGATATGATCTTGGCATCTTCGACCAATCCATCTATCTAATCAGTCGGGGAGAGGTTCCGTTTTCGACCATTCGAGGGATCCACATCTTGGGAGACCACGCAGCCTTTATTCTCTATCCCATCAGCTTTTTGTACCGCATTGTCCCCTCGGTCTATTGGCTGTTTGGGCTCCAATCCCTGGCGTTAACCTTGGGAGCATTGGCTATTTATCACCTTGCACTTCAGGCCAAGGTCGATCCCAGCCAAGTGATGGTGATTGCCACAGCCTATCTTCTCTATCCGGCCATTTTTAACGCCAACCTTTTTGATTTTCATCCAGAGGTTTTGGCCGTTCCCCTTCTCTTGGCGGCTGTGCTCTGCATTCGCTCTGGAAAATTGTGGGGGTTCCTTCTCTGTTTGAGCAGCATCCTCGGCTGTAAAGCAGTGTTGTCTCTCAATGTTGTCGCCCTGGGAGCCTGGCTGTTGCTCTGGGAAAGAGGACGAATTCAAGAACGCTGGCAATGGCGCTGCCAAGTGGGCGGCTGGACGGCAATTGCAGCAGGATCAGCTTGGTTTGGGATAGCCACTTTTGGGGTCATTCCTCACTTCAGCGGCAGCGAGCCGGCAGCCGTTTCTCATTACGACTATCTAGGGAATTCTGTTGCGGAAATTGTTCAAGGTTTAATCTTGAGACCGATGCTGGTTTTGAGCAAAGTCTTCTCTCTGGACACCCTGTTTTATGGATTTTTATTGGTTGCGCCTTTGGCTTGGGGCCTCTCTTGGCGACACTGGGATCCTTGGATCCCTGCCCTGCCTACCCTGGGTTTGAATATACTCTCCAGCAACCCCGCCTATCGAGATCTGGTGCATCAGTACGCTTTGCCTATCGTTCCTTTCTTGTTCTTAGCTGTCATCGAGAATGTGAAAAATCACCTCTTCCAGAGCCATTTTATAAAAGATGGAAAACTGCCCCTGATCTGGTCTTCGCTGGCCTTTTTGGCCTTGGGGAAATACACCTTTTTCGGCTCGATTTATCTCAGCTCCCTGGACACTTGGCAGGCAACCCGACAGGCTCTTGCCCAGATCACCACCCAAGGGGGCGTCCTCACCACCCACGAGATCAGTCCTCACCTCACCCAGCGACCTGTAATCTACTTTACAGACGAGGGCCGCTTCAATGGATCCCCGCCCTCTCAGTGGGATCCCTTTGATTATGTGTTGCTCAACACCCGTCATCCGGGGTGGCGCAGCACTCCAGAGTTCTCCCGCATCCTGATCGAAGCTTTACAGAAGGAAACCCAGTTTCAGCTTCTGTACCATCAAGATGGGGTGTATTTGTTCTCTAGGTTACGAAAAGAATCCTAAGAATCGCTATTCAAGGACTGCAGGCCACTTCTTCATTCGCAGTTGATTCAGCAATTGATTCACTTGACATCAGGCAAGTCCTCTTCCCATCGTAACAAACGGTTAAGAAACTGCCGCCTCAATCTAAAGAAACTGTTTAGACCTGCAAGGCTTAACCTAGCCTTGGTCTCCTCTTAACGTTGGGTCGCTAACTTTGTAGTGCCTAATTCTGATGCGCAGATAGACTAGCGCAGGGAGTGGGTGCTGTTTTATAAGACTCGCCAAGTTTCTAAACAAAACTTGTCAAGACAAGAGGAGAAGTCAACGTGAGTATCCATTCGCATGGCCCTAAGCTTCGTCCTGGGGACGAGCCTATGTGTAACCACTCTCCCAACCCCACCTTCAGCAGCATCCTGGAGAGCCGTTTGCAGCGGCGTCAAGTGTTGCAGGGGGGAATTGCTGCAGCGGTGGCCACCTTTTTTGGCTTGCCTGCGCTGAACGGTGCTTCCAAATCGGCAAAAGCCGCCAGTGGCAGTGCTTTGCTGGGCTTCAAGGCAATTCCTGTGAGCGCGGAAGACAAACTGGTGGTGCCCGAAGGCTACACTGCCCGACCGCTGCTGGCTTGGGGTACTCCCATCACCGGCACCTATCCACAGTTCAAGCTGGAAAACACCGGTGCCGAGCAGGGAATGCAGGTGGGCAGCCACCACGATGGCATGCACTTCTTCCCCATCGAAGGGAAGGATCCCTGGCAGGGCAGCTCCACCGAGGGTTTGCTGGTGTTTAACCACGAGTACGTTGAGCCTCGGTTTATGCATGCTGCGGCTGTGGGCCAGAAGCTGGATTCCGACCTGTATCCCACCAATCCTGACGGCACCCGCGATCCCGATCAGGTGCTGAAAGAGCTGAATGGCCACGGGGTGAGCATTGTCCACATCAAGCAGCAGGGAGATGGCAGTTGGGAAGTGGTGCGGGATCGCCTCAACCGCCGCATCACCGGTCTTACCCTCATGGAGATCCACGGCCCGGTGCGGGGATCCGACTTCGTGAAAACCAAGTTCAGCCCTGAAGGCACAATGACCCGGGGTACTTTGAACAACTGCGCCCACGGCGTCACTCCCTGGAATACCTACCTTACTTGTGAGGAGAACTGGGCGGGCTACTTTAGCAACACCAGCAAAGGCCCCGACCAAAAGCCCAACCTGCCCCGGGAGCACAAGCGCTACGGCGTAAGCACCGAGACTTCCCGCTACGGCTGGGAGCTGGCCAGCAACAAGGCAGACGAGTTCATCCGCTTCAATGCCACCCCCACCGCTGCGGATGCCACCCAAGACTACCGCAATGAGCCCAACACCTTTGGCTGGGTGGTGGAGATCGATCCTTTTGATCCCAGCAGCACTCCCAAGAAGCGCACCGCTCTGGGCCGCTTCGCCCACGAAGGCGTGGTGTTTCAGCCGCCGGTGGAAGGCCAGCCGATTGTGGCCTACATGGGGGACGATGCCCGCTTTGAGTACATCTACAAGTACGTCTCTGCCGAGCCCTACCGCAAGGAAACGGCGGGTGGACATCTGTTGGACAATGGCACCTTGTATGTGGCCAAGTTCAACGAAGATGGCACAGGGGAGTGGCTGCCGCTGGTGTTTGGGAAAAACGGTCTAACCCCGGAAAACGGCTTCACCAGCCAAGCAGATGTGTTGGTGAATACCCGCACGGCGGCAGATTTTGTCGGTGCTACTAAAATGGACCGGCCTGAGTGGGGAGCGGTGGATCCGCAAACCCGCATGGTCTACTTCACCCTGACCAACAACAGCCGTCGGGAACAAGACCAGGTGAACGCTGCCAACCCCCGTCCCAAAAACAAGTGGGGTCACATCATCCGTTGGAAGGAAGCCAACGACCGGCCTCAAGCCACCCGTTTCGAGTGGGATCTCTTTGTCTTGGCCGGGCCGCCGGAAGATAGCCGCAAGCTATCGGGCCAGCCCCTCAATGAAGACAACATCTTCAACTCTCCCGATGGTCTGTGGTTCGATGCCAGCCGTCGCCTCTGGATCCAGACCGACACCAGCGACAGCAATCTCAACAAAGAGGAGTTTGCGCCTTTTGGCAACAACCAAATGTTGGCTGCCGATCCGGATACAGGGGAAATTCGCCGCTTTTTAACCGGGCCGATTGGGCAGGAGATCACCGGTGTGGTCACCACTCCCGATCAGCGCACCATGTTCATCAACGTGCAGCACCCAGGCGCCAGCACCAGCGAGGACGACTTTGCTGCCGGCAAGGTCAATTCCCGCTGGCCCGACTACGACCCCAATCTCTACCCCCGCTCGGCGGTGGTGGTGATCACCAAAAATGACGGCGGGATCATCGGTACCTAGTTGTCTCTGAGGCCGTCAGCCCATAAAACCCAGCGGCAGGGATCCTTCATCTCTGCCGCTTTCTTGCACTTAACCCAGCAAGGCTGATCCCTGCAGGGTCAGGAATCTGGAGCTATCTCTCAAGTACCAATTCTCCCTCTGGGAGACGAGCCGGGGGTGAGGGAAATTAATCCCACAGGTTCAAATCCGTCACTGCCCCCAGGCTGCTGCTGGAGACCAGCTTGGCGTACTTGGCTAGGGTGCCCCGTTTGTAGCGAGGCTCAGGAGGAGACCAGCGGGCGCGGCGGCGGGCCAGCTCTTCTTCGCTCACATGCAAGTGCAACTGGCGAGCCGGGGCATCAATGGTGATGAGATCCCCTTCCTCCACCAGGGCAATCGTGCCCCCCACATAGGCTTCGGGAGCCACATGGCCCACTACCATGCCGTAGGTGCCGCCGGAGAAGCGGCCATCGGTGATCAGGCCAACGCTATCCCCCAAGCCGGCGCCGATGATGGCCGAAGTGGGCGAGAGCATCTCCCGCATGCCGGGGCCACCTTTGGGGCCTTCGTAGCGGATCACCACCACATCCCCTGCTCGGATCTGGCCGGAGAGGATGGCCTGCAGGCAGGACTCCTCTGAATCGAAGACCCGCGCCGGCCCGGTAATTTGCGGGTTCTTGACGCCGGTAATTTTGGCCACTGCCCCTTCGGGAGCCAGATTCCCCTTGAGGATGGCCAGATGCCCTTGGGGATACAGGGGGCTGTGCCAAGGGCGGATCACCTCCTGATCCGGGCTAGGCTCGTCCGGCACATCCCGCAGGACTTCGACGATGGTCTGGCCGGAGATGGTGAGGCAGTCCCCGTGCAGCAGGCCGTGGTTGAGCAGCATTTTCATCACCTGGGGGATCCCGCCGGCCCGGTGCAGGTCGGTGGCCACAAACCGCCCTGAAGGCTTGAGATCGCAGAGGACAGGCACGCGAGCACGAATGGTCTCGAAATCATCTAGCGTCAGGGGCACTTCTGCCGCATGGGCAATGGCCAGAAAGTGGAGCACGGCGTTGGTGGATCCCCCTACGGCCATGATCACCGAGATGGCATTTTCAATGCTTTTACGGGTGATGATGTCGCGGGGGCGGAGGTTGGCTTTGATGGCCTCTGCCAAGACCTTGGCCGATTGGGCGGCACTTTCGGCTTTCTCTTCGTCTTCTGCAGCCATGGTGGAGGAGTAGGGCAGACTCATCCCCATAGCCTCAAACGCGCTGGACATGGTGTTGGCCGTGTACATGCCGCCGCAGGATCCGGCACCGGGACAGGCGTGGCGCTCCACCGCCAGCAGCTCTTCCTCGGAGATGCGCCCGGCGCTGAACTCCCCCACCGCTTCAAAGGCGCTCACGATGGTGAGGTCGCGGCCATTGTAGTGACCCGGCTTGATGGTGCCGCCGTAGACGAAGATGGAGGGCACATTGAGGCGGGCCATGGCAATCATCGCCCCCGGCATATTCTTGTCGCAGCCGCCGATGGCCAAGAGGCCATCCATGCTCTGGCCGTTGACCACCGTCTCGATGGAATCGGCAATCACTTCCCGCGACACCAGCGAGTATTTCATCCCCTCCGTGCCCATGGAAATGCCATCGCTGATGGTGATGGTGCCGAACACCTGGGGCATACAGCCCGCCGTTCTCAAAGCCGCCTCCGCCCGCTCCGCCAGAGTTTGGATCCCCATGTTGCAGGGGGTGAGGGTGCTGTGGGCGTTGGCAATGCCGACAATGGGCTTGCCGAAATCTTCGTCGCGAAAGCCCACGGCTCTGAGCATGGCGCGGTTGGGGGAGCGCTGTACTCCCTGGGTAACCACTTGGCTGCGCAGCGGGAAAGGGGAATTGGCCATCATTGCAAGAGGAAACCGGGACGAAGTAGGGAGAGGAGAAAAGGGGTAGAACTCATCCTACCGCGTTTCTTCGGGGGAACATGAGCTTTCCCGGAAAGAGGGATCCGACCAAATCTGAAGCAACTCTATAAGTTGTCTGCACCTGCGCCGAGGATCGGCCAGCCTACCTAATAGAAGGGATCCCAGGTTCCAATCGCCCTGGCAAGACCGAGTCCTTGCACTCCGGGTCAAGACGCAGGGGTCGGGGATCCCTTGTATGGGTGTTTTTCTTTCGTGTTGGCGAAGCCTCGTATGGTTCTCAGCTCTCCTCCCTCCCCGCCGGTAGTGTCCAGCAGCGCCGACCGCGTTGGCGGGACAGAGTCCTCACAGGAGATGTCGCGGGATGTGCTCACCCTCTCCCGTCATGTTTTGCAGCAGTTTGGCAGCTTTACGGCAGAGGCCCAAGACTTCAGCGCCCTGATGAACCGCATTGCCCTGGCCGGCAAGATGATCGCCCGGCGGCTGAGTCAGGCAGGACTGATCGAAGGGGCGCTGGGGGTTACCGGCAGCCTCAATGTCCAAGGGGAAGAACAGCAACAGATGGACGACTACGCCAACCGGGCCTTCATTCGCGCTTTGGAGCAAACGGGCCTGGTGTGTCGGCTGGTCTCGGAAGAGATGAAAACCCCGGCTCGCCTGCCGGAAAACTGCTCCCTCAGCCGCTTGGCCCTGATGATCGATCCCCTGGATGGATCCTCCAACATTGACGCCAACCTCAGCGTCGGCTCCATCTTCTCCGTCCTTCACCCTCTTGAGGATTGCCCGGAAGCGGACAACCAAGACCTGCTGCAACCGGGCCGTCGCCAACTGGCTGCGGGATATATTCTCTACGGCCCCAGCACCCAACTGGTCTATTCCGTCGGCAAGGGGGTACACGGTTTTACGTTGGATCCCAGCTTGGGGGAATTTATCCTCTCCCGCAGCGACATCCGCATTCCTGAACGCGGCTCCGTCTACAGCCTCAACGAGGGCTATTTTTGCCAGTGGAGCGAAGGGATCCAGAACTATGTCCGGTATGTTCACCGCCGCGATGGCTACATCTCCCGTTACAGCGGCGCTCTGGTGGCGGATTTTCACCGCATTCTCCTGCAGGGCGGAGTTTACCTCTATCCCGGCACCCAGAAAAAACCGGAGGGCAAGCTGCGCCTGATGTACGAGGCCAACCCCCTGGCTTTTCTGGCCGAGCAGGCGGGCGGGGCGGCCACCACTGGCACCGAGGCCATCCTAGACATCGTCCCCCAATCTCTCCACCAACGGGTGCCCCTTATCATCGGCAGCCGCGAGAACGTGGAAGAAGTGCTGCGCTGCCTAGAGGGTTCTCTGGTGCCCTAGGTTCTTCCCAATCCTTCTCTTTGAGCCAAGCTGGCCTATGGTAACCCTGGCAGAAAACCCCCTTCGCGTTGGTCTCAACCAAGAACGCACCCCGGATCCCTGCATTGTGGTGCAGTTTGGCGCTTCTGGGGATCTGGCCGCCCGCAAGCTGCTCCCGGCCTACTACCGGCTGTTTGGGCAGCGGCGGCTGCCGCCGGAGTTTACTTTGGTGGGGGTGGCCCGCCGCGATTGGACTCACGAGGTTTATCGGGAAAAGATGCGGGCTGCCGTGCAGGAGTTTGCCCCCCAGGACTTGGGGCCGGAGGCCCTCTGGCAGGACTTCGCCAGCCGCCTGTTCTATTGCCGCCTCGATATCGGAGATGCTGAGAGCTATCTGCGCCTAAAGCAGCTGCTCAGCCAGCTGGACGAAGAGCGGGGCACCCGCGGCAACCGAGTGTTCTATCTGGCGGTGGCGCCGGACTTCTATGCCCAGGCCATCCAACAGCTGGGGGCAGCCGGTATGGTGGCCGATCCGACCAAAACGCGGGTGGTGATCGAAAAGCCCTTTGGCCACGACCTCACCTCGGCCCAGGAACTCAACCGCCTTGTGCAGCGAATTTGCCAGGAAGAGCAGATCTACCGCATTGATCACTACTTGGGCAAAGAGACGGTGCAAAACCTGCTGGTCTTCCGCTTTGCCAACGCCATTTTCGAGCCTCTCTGGAACCGCAACTACATCGACCATGTGCAGATCACCGTGGCGGAGACGGTGGGGGTGGAGGATCGGGCCGGCTACTACGACACTGCCGGCGCCCTGCGAGACATGGTGCAAAACCACCTAATGCAGATCTATTGCCTGACGGCCATGGAGCCACCTGTCTCACTGCGCAGCGATGGGGTGCGCAACGAAAAGACCAAGGTGCTGCAGGCCACCCGCCTAGCGGATCCCCGCAATGTGGCAGCCGCAGCGGTGCGGGCGCAGTACGGCCCTGGCTGGATTGCCGGCAAGCCGGTGCTGGGCTATCGGCAGGAGCCCAATGTCAATCCCCAGTCCAAAACCCCCACCTACGTCGCTCTGAAACTGGAGTGTGATACTTGGCGGTGGAAGGGGGTGCCCTTCTACTTGCGCACTGGGAAACGCCTGCCCAAGAAGGTTTCGGAGGTGGCCATTCACTTTAAGCAGGTGCCCCTTTCCCTGTTCCAATCGGCAGCTCGGGAGGTGAGCCCCAATATCCTGGTGCTGCGTATCCAACCCAATGAGGGCATCTCGTTGCGCTTTGAGGCCAAGATGCCGGGGCCAGAGATCCGCACTCGCTCGGTGGATATGGATTTCCGCTATGGGACGGCTTTTGGAGCGAGTACACCGGATGCTTACGATCGCCTGCTCCTGGATTGTCTGCTGGGGGATCCAACGCTGTTCACCCGTGCCGATGAGGTTGAAGCGGCCTGGCGGGTGGTGACGCCGGTGTTATCGGCCTGGGAGTCTGAGCCCGGCAGCGGCAATGGCGGCGGTGCTGCACCGCCTCTGTTCACCTATGAGGCCGGCACTTGGGGGCCAAAGGCTGCCGAAGATCTGCTCACCCAATCGGGGCGGCGGTGGCGGCGCCTCTGATTTGGCTGCTCTCGGCTGGTAAACCATGGCCTATCCACCTCTGTGTAAGCCGGGGCACCCTCAGCAACAGGCAGAAGAGCATGCCTCTAACCCCCAAAACCCTGAACTTTGCTGAATTTACTGAGCTTTAGGCGGTTTGGCAAAAGTCATTGAGAGGGATATAGTAG